>NZ_JAYXIH010000126.1:0-1029 GCF_036016755.1 Aurantimonas sp. A3-2-R12
AAATCTGATGAAACAGCCTTTCCCATGAAGCACCTCCTGCTCACAGAGAATCAAACCGAACATCAAATGGGAACCCGTCGATTCAAATTATTCGCCGGATGCTCTAGGCTCAGGACTCATTGATCAGAGCCAGAAGATGACGGCGGCTGCGATACAGATGGCGGAGAAGAAGGTGTGGGCGCATCGGTCGTAGCGGGTTGCGACGCGACGCCAGCCCTTGAGTTTGGCGAAGAGGTTCTCGACCTCGTGCCGCTGGCGGTAGAGGGTCTTGTCGTAGGCGAAGGGCGTCCTGCGGCTCTTCGATGAGGGGATGCAGGGCTCGATGCCTCTGGCTTCGAGCTCTTCGCGGAACCAGGCGCTGTCATAGCCCCGGTCGGCAATCAGGCTGGAGGCCGGCGGCAGGGCGCCGAGCACGAGACGGGCGCCCTTGTGGTCGCTCAACTGGCCTTCCGACAAGAGCAGGATGATCGGCCGGCCATCATCGTCGCAGACGGCATGGAGCTTGGAGTTCAGGCCGCCTTTGGTGTGTCCGATACGTCGGGGAACATCCCCTTTTTTAGAAGGCTCGCCGCCGTCCGGTGAGCCTTCAGATGGGTCGCGTGGATCATGATGCGTTCGGGCCTTGGCCCTTCACCCGCCAAAGCCGAGAAGATCCGGTTGAAGACACCGAGCCGGCTCCAGCGGATGAAGCGGTTGTACAGCGTCTTGTGCGGGCCATAACCGGCCGGCGCGTCCTTCCACCGCAGACCGTTCCTAATGACATAAACGATACCGCTCACCACCCGACGGTCATCGACGCGAGGAACGCCGTGCGACAAAGGGAAATGCGGCGATATCCGCGTCATCTGGCGCTCGCTCAGCAAAAACAAATCACCCATCAAAGCCTCCTTCAATGGAGATCATGAATCACATCTCATATCAAATTAATAGGTCCTGAGCCTAGCATTACAGTTGCGTCTTTCGACGAGTTCTGAATCCATGGGCGACCATGATTCGGAGGTCATGGATGATGGGCGCATCGATCGAGAC
>NZ_JAYXIH010000127.1:0-1013 GCF_036016755.1 Aurantimonas sp. A3-2-R12
CCGCACTTTGCGTGCTCCCGGCGCCCCACATCCCGGATGGTCTCACCATAACGCCAATCACCGAAGTGCGGCAGAGATGTTGGAGCGCCACCGCCATCATGCCGGATAAGGGCAACGTCGAGGGTCTCGTTGGCTACGCCCGACGCAACTTCATGGTGCCGATCCCCCAGTTTGCGACATGGGAGGCGTTCAATAGCTGGCTGGAAGAGCAATGCCGCAAACGTCAGCGCGACAGGCTGCGGGGTGAGAGCGAGACGATCGGCGCGCGCCTACAGCGGGATCTGGAGGCCATGCGTTCCTTGCCGCCGTCGCCTTTCGATGCGTGCGATCAGGCCGGCGTCAAGGTAACGGCCCAGTCGCTTGTGCGCTACAAGACCAACGATTATTCGGTCCCGGTCGCCTATGGCCATCAGGATGTCTGGGTCCGGGGCTATGTCGACGCGGTAGTGATCGGCTGCCGCGGCGAGATTATTGCCCGTCATCCCCGGAGCTGGGAACGCGAAGACGTCGTCTTCGATCCGCTGCATTACCTGCCGCTGATCGAGCAGAAGATCAACGCCCTGGATCAGGCGGCACCTCTCCAGGGCTGGGATCTGCCCGAAGAGTTCGCCACGCTGCGCCGCCTGATGGAGGCGCGGATGAACAAGCACGGCCGGCGCGAGTACGTGCAGGTTCTTCGCCTGCTGGAAAGCTTCGAGGTTGCCGATCTGCACGCGGCGGTGAAGCAGGCCCTGCAACTCGGAGCGATCGGCTTTGACGCCGTCAAGCATCTGCTGCTGTGCCGGGTGGAGCGCCGACCGCCGAGACTGGATCTGTCTATCTACCCCTACCTGCCCAAGGCGAACGTCGAAACGACCTCGGCAAAGGCCTATATGGGGCTGCTCTGTGCGCATGGGGAGGAAGTGGCATGAGACTTCCTGTGTCAACCCGTAGGGATGAAGGCCTTTGCGGCAGCATGTTTTTGGGGATCGTATGGAATGCTGTCGCTCCATGCGCGCCAGAGGACGCGGATC
>NZ_JAYXIH010000128.1:0-1012 GCF_036016755.1 Aurantimonas sp. A3-2-R12
ACGAAGGATGCGGCTCAGGCTCGGCGCTTGCTGGCGCTGGCCGAGATTTACGATGGCGGCTCGCGCAATGACGCGGCCCGGATCGGCGGCGTCACCTTGCAGATCATCCGCGACTGGGTTCTGCGCTTCAACGCTCGCGGCCCTTCCGGCCTGATCACCGGCAAGGCGCCGGGCAACCGGCCGAAGCTGAACGACGAACAGCGCCAAGCTCTGGCGGCAATCGTCGAGAAAGGGCCGATCCCTGCGATCCACGACGTGGTTCGCTGGCGGCGTAAGGATCTCGTGCGCTGGATCTTCGAGGAATTCCGCATCGAGGTCGACGAGACGACGGTCGGGCGCGAATTGCGATCCATGGGCTTTGCCAAACTGTCAGTCCGGCCGCGCCATCATGCCCAGAACGAGTTCGAACTCGAGGATTTTAAAAAAGCTTCCCGGCCGAACTGGCAGCAATCCAGGCAAGGCTCCCGGAGGGCACCGAGATCGAACTCTGGTGGGCTGACGAAGCCCGGATAGGGCAGAAGAATAAGGTCACGCGGCGCTGGGCCAAACGTGGCACGCGGCCTTCGGCTCCGAGCGATCAACGTACCATGTGGGCCTACATCTTCGGAGCCATCTGCCCCAAAAAGGGCAAGGGCGCCGGCCTCGTCCTACCCTACTGCGACACCGCCGCCATGAACGAGCATCTCAAGGAGATCAGCCTCGCCGTCGATCCCGGCGCTCATGCTGTGCTCATCCTCGACCAAGCCGGCTGGCACACCACGCCGAAGCTGACGGTGCCGGCCAACATCACTCTCCTATTCCTGCCGTCCAAGGCGCCGGAACTGAACCCGGTCGAGAATGTCTGGCAGTTTATGCGCGGCAACTGGCTGTCGAACCGTATCTTCATCGACTACGACGACATCGTCGCCCACTGCTGCGCAGCTTGGAACAAGCTCGTCGATCAGCCCTGGAAAATCACGTCCATCGGAATGCGAGAGTGGGCGCATGGGTCTTGATCAGCGCCCGTTGGTAT
>NZ_JAYXIH010000129.1:0-993 GCF_036016755.1 Aurantimonas sp. A3-2-R12
TCGATATCCAGAAACGCCGTAAGGTTCTTCTCCGGTGCGACACGCGACACCGTGAGGAAGACCGGCTTTGGCAAATTGAGCTCGACGGGGTGAACGGGGCGAAAGAGGCGCCGGTCGACGCCGCGCGTCCAGGTGACGAGGTTGCCGAAGCCGAACTCGGCCAGATTTCGGCGCATCGATTGGGTGGGCACGAGGCAGGCCGCAGCCGGAGCGTGAAACCGGCGAAGCCAGGCATAGGTCAGCGCCTCGGGGACGGGCGCGCGCTGGCGTAGATACTCCGGGAACCGGGTGTGAAAGCTGGTGGTGAAGGACCGCCCGAGGCGGAGCGCCGCGCGCCGAGTGGCAAGCCCGATCGGTCCCTCGGTGGCGATATGGATCGCCGTCGGGTCGAATTCGCGTATCGTTGCCGCCAAGCGATCGGTGGAGGCAATTGCTAGCCGAATTTCCGGGTAAGTCGGACAGGCAATGGTGCGAAAGTCGAGCGGAGTGACGACGCGAACTTCGATTCCGCGCTCGCAGAGCTGGTCGATGAGGTTGGCAAGGGTGCGGACCACGCCGTTGACTTGCGGATGCCAGGCATCGGTCGCGATCAGAATTCGGCGCATCTCAGGCAGCCTCCACCGAGCGGCGCTGCGGCGCATGAACTTCGAGTGGTGCCCGAGCGAGCGCTTCCTCCGGCACGGTTTCGCTCCAGCGGATCAATTCGAGAGAGCCGTCGTGGCGTTCGGCGAGAGCCGTGCAGCTTTCGACCCAATCGCCCGTGTTAACGTATTCGATGTCGCCGTGTCGGACCATCTGCGCATGGTGGATATGACCGCAGATGACGCCGTCGCAGCCGTTCCGCTTCGCCTCTTCGGCGAGCGCGCTCTCGAAAGCGCCGATGAAGTTGACGGCGTTCTTCACCTTGAGCTTCGCCCATGACGAGATCGACCAATAGGGGAAGCCCAACCGGCGGCGGACGACGTTGAATACGACATTAATGGCGATCGCGGC
>NZ_JAYXIH010000013.1:0-95567 GCF_036016755.1 Aurantimonas sp. A3-2-R12
CACGAGCAGCTTAATGCGGGTTACTTCCGGGAGGAGCCGGGTGCGGGAAAGCCGCATGCCCGGATCTGTGAGGGCGAAGCCGAATGGATTAGCTACTCGACCATTCCCTTCGCGGGTTCGCGGGTTCGGTAGTGTCTCAGTTTGAAATCTGAAATTTGAGCCGCCCCTTATCGCGCTGGCCGCTCGCTTCCTATATGCTTGGCGTAAAGCATAGGAGGTTGATCATGTCCGATGAAGACATCGATATCTGGGGCCGCTTGATAGAGGTGGCTAACCGCGACTTCGACGGGCACCTCACCATTTTGAAGTTCACAACGAATTGGCGGGTGGGATTTGTCACGCCAAGCGAACGCGAAATCATCGAAGATATGGCCGTTGGCGACACGTTCGCGGAAGCGGCTTCCAATGCACTCTACCCTAAGCGAGATAGCTGAATGCCCACCGGACCTAAAGGCGAAAAGCGCCCCGCCGACGTGATCGGTAATGCCGTCCGCGTCATGCGCATTGCGACCGGTGAGGAAGAGGAAACCGTCACCGACGACGGCAAGGACAAGGCCGCTCAGGAGATGGGCCGCAAGGGTGGCGCCGCTCGGGCGAGGAACATGACGCCGGAGCGGCGGGCCGAGATTGCAAAGAAAGCTGCGGAAAGCCGGTGGAAGAGATGACATCACAGTTGACCATGTTAATTTTTTCGGCCACAAATGAGGTCCGAAAAATTAACATGGAGCCAGCCCGTGACCGCTACCCGTATCCTATCGCAGGACTATGAAGTCGGTTCGCGTCTCGATCACCTTGGTCTGACGGCTAGTGAATTCATCGAAGTCGTTAAGCGCGCGGTGGCAGCCAAGGCGAGCTTCGTCCTGAACTTCCCATTGAATGCCGCTGGACAGCTTTCATACATCCACGGCACTGGCGCTTTGCGAGACGTGCTTCGCCTCAAAGGCTGGCAGATTGATCGCGCTGGGAACATAGAGGCTACATATAATCCGAAAACTGGGATGAAGATCGTTTTTCAGAATTCTGATAGTGCCTGTGAAGACAACCGCAGCCCAAAGGCAATTTCTGAGAAAGGCCCAGCTGCCGCGAGGGCTGTTGATTTAGGGCAAATGAATTTGTTTGCTGAATTCGAAGCCGAAGAGCAGGAGCGGCACTCACGTGAGAACGCTTCCCTCTGGTATCTCTACGTGTACATCAACGGCGATGATGTGCGAGCAGAACTGTCATTTCCGAGGAGTATCGAGGATAAGCAGTTCAAAGAATTCAACGAACGCATCTACATCATTAAGCCGGGCGAATGGGCCAGCATAATGCCCAAGAACGTTGACGACGGAATGCCTGGTCAGGATTTCGAGATCAGCGTCACACGCAAGAAGTAGCGGCTATGTTCAGCGGACAAAGAATGAGCCTCGCCCGTAAACGGCGGCGGCTCACCAGTAGAGGATTCGCCCAACTGATCGGTATGTCCCCGGTCACAGTCACTCGCCTTGAGGGCGAGAAAAACGAACCTTCGTCCGAAACGGTCGACGCGATCGCGGCTACTCTCCGCTTTCCACGAGATTTCTTTTTCGGGAACGATATTGATGAAGTCACCAAGGACGCGGCCAGCTTTCGTAGCCTGACGACCATGACCGCTCGTGAGCGTGATGCGGCACTTGCGTCGGGTTCTTTTGCATATCTGCTCTCCGACTACATCTCTGAGAGATTCAACTTACCAGAGCCAACCCTGATCGACTTGGCACACGAGCGTAACCCAGCAGCGGCAGCGCGAACGATCCGTGAAGTTTGGGGGTTGGGCGAGCAGCCGATCAGCAATATGATCAAGCTGCTGGAGGCAAAAGGAGTTCGTGTCTTTTCTCTCGCGGAGAACACCAAGAACGTGGACGCCTTTTCCTGCTGGCGAAATGACGTTCCCTACATATTCCTGAACACATTTAAGTCGGCCGAGCGGAGCCGGCTCGACGCAGCGCATGAGCTGGCGCACCTAGTTTTGCATCGGCATGGCGGGCCGCAGCAGGGGCGGGAAGCAGAAATCGAGGCCAACAGTTTCGCGTCTTCGTTTTTGATGCCCGAATCTGACATCAGGTCTCGCTTGCCTTCGGTAGCAAGGCTTGATGATCTCTTAAACCCGAAGAAACGCTGGGGTGTATCAACGGCAGCACTTGCCTATCGACTGCACAAAATGGGGATACTCAGCGATTGGCAGTATCGCACATTCTGCATTCAAATGAATGAGCGAAACTACCGAAATAAAGAGCCAAATACTTTGCCACGCGAAGAGTCAGTAGTTTGGAAAGAGGTATTTAGAGCGCTTTGGAGCGAGAAGATACCAAAACATCGGATTGCTGCCGACCTTCACCTCCCATCTGAGGAACTTGAGAACCTTGTGTTTGGGTTGACCAGCGACCCATTACCACCGGCAAGGCAAGCAGGCCGCCCAGAGCTGCGTGAAATCAGTTGAATTCCATGCTGGACACTAAGCATAAAAGTTCACATATTAGGGGCATGAACAAGCTGCCCCTCAAAACCCGCGTCCAAATCCTCAACATGCTGTGCGAGGGATCGTCCATGCGTTCGATCTCTCGCGTCTGCGACGTGTCCATCAACACGGTGTCAAAGCTGCTTGTGGACGCGGGCAAATTCGCCGCGACCTTCCATGACGAGAAGGTCCGGGGTGTCACCGCCTCGCGTATCCAGTGCGACGAGATTTGGTCCTTCACCTATGCCAAGGCGAAGAACGTCCGCACGGCAAAGTCAGCCCCGGAAGAGGCTGGCGACACTTGGACGTGGACGGCGCTCGACGCGGATAGCAAGCTGATCGTCTCCTACCTCGTTGGCGGTCGTGACAGCGAATATGCAATGGCGTTCATGGACGATCTTCGCGACCGTCTCGCCAATCGCGTCCAACTCACCACTGACGGCCATCGGGCGTACCTTGAGGCGGTCGAGGGGGCATTCGGTGCCGATGTTGATTATGCGATGCTGGTGAAGCTGTACGGCAAGGCGCCGGAAGGACCGCAACGCCGCTACAGCCCTGCCGAGTGCATCGGAGCGCGCAAGGACCGGATCGAAGGCGATCCCGACATTGCCCACGTCAGCACCTCCTATGTGGAACGGCAGAACCTCACCATGCGGATGCAAATGCGCCGGTTCACGCGGCTGACGAACGCCTTCTCGAAAAAGTTCGAGAACCACATGCACATGGTTTCGCTCTACACCGTCTGGTACAATTTCATCCGCATTCACAAGACGCTGAAAATGTCGCCGGCGATGGCGGCTGGCATTTCCGATACACTGTGGTCGATGACAGACTTTGCTGAGGCGATGGACGCAGTTGCGCCAAGGCCAGGGCCGCGAGGGGCTTACAAAAGGCGATATTATACTTGACACACCACGCCCTTTGATGCGACAACAGCATCAAGGAGTTAGACCCATGTCCGTTCTGTCCCGTCCCTACTTTCACGATGAAGCTGCCGCCTTCGCCCATGTCGAAAGCGTGTTGTGGCCGGAAGGCGCGAATTGCCCTCACTGCGGCAACGTCGGCAAGATCTACGAACTCAAGGACGTGACGGGCAAAACGGGCAAGGTCCGCCACGGCCTGCGAAAGTGCGCCGAATGCCGTAAGCAGTTCACGGTGCGCGTCGGCACGATCTTTGAGTCCTCGCATATCCCCTTGAGCAAATGGCTTCAGGCAATCCACCTGATGACCTCCAGCAAGAAGGGCATCAGTTCCAATCAGCTTCACCGCGTTCTGGAAATCACGCTCAAATCGGCATGGTTTCTGTCGCACCGCATTCGTGAGGCGATGCGCTCGGGCGAGTTCACCCCGATGGGCGGCGCGGGCGCGATCGTGGAAGTGGACGAGACGTTTATCGGACATGACCGTTCGGTGAAGCCCAAGGGCGTCAAGAAGGGTCGCGGCTACCACCACAAGCACAAGGTACTGTCGCTGGTCGACCGTGCCAGCGGTCAGGCTCGCAGCATGGTGGTCGACAACCTCAAGGCCGAAACCCTGACGCCGATCCTTCGCGAGAACATCGCCAAGGAAGCGCGCATCATGACCGACGAGGCCGGCCAGTATCGGAACATCGGCGCCCATTTCGAGGGTCACGGCTTCACCCGCCACGGCATTGGCGAATATGTGAACCTTGAGGACGCGGCGGTCCACACGAACACGATCGAGGGCTATTTCTCGATCTTCAAGCGCGGCATGAAGGGCGTCTATCAGCACTGCGGCAAGCGCCACCTGCACCGCTATCTCGCGGAGTTCGATTTCCGCTATAACAATCGGGTAAGGCTCGGCTGCGATGATAGCGAGCGGGCGCACCGGACCTTGATTGGTGTTAAGGGTCGGCGTCTATTATATCGTGAACACGCATGAACGAAGCGGCGTCATCCGGGCGCTCGCTGACTAATCCCGCGCCGATGTAAGACAATGGCAGACCGTGCATACGACCGCGAAAAGCTGAAGGCTCTAGTTCACTACGTGATCTGGAAAGCCGGCTCGCGCCCGAATTTTGGGGCGACAAAGCTTTACAAGATTGCGTGGTTTTCGGATGCGCGCTGCTTCGTCTTGAAGGGCCGTTCTATCACTGGTGCGCCTTACATCCGGCAAGAGCACGGGCCGATTCCGCGAGACGGAATCATTGTCCGCAACGAGTTGGCGCGCGCGGGTCTAATCAGCCAGAAAAAGCTTCCATCATTCCGAGGCGAAGCATGGAGTTTTCGCTCTATGGCCCCTCCTGACCCCAATGTTTTCGAGGGCTACGAGCGGGCTGAAATCGACTGGTGGATCAAACATATTGACGAGGACCATACAGCCACGTCCATAAGTGATGAATCTCACGATTACGGATGGGAGATCGCGCAGACAGGCGAAAAACTTCCATTTGTCTCCATACTTGCGCAACGGGTACGTGAGCCGAACCAGGAGGAGCTTGCCTGGGCCAGGACGCGAGCTAGGGAGCTGAGCCTTCCTTAGTGCATCTTATTGAACAGCCGATAGCCCAGAGGGCACTCGATGATGCAGTCGAGATTTGGGAAGACGCATTTAGGGCGTGGGAAGCGGCGGTTTATGTTGTGATGCACGATCCTACCGCTGGAGTTCCGGTGACGGATAGCGGCATGACGCGAACCTTTACCTATGAAGGCGCGCGTTCAATTAAGCAGCCGACCGTGACGCTGTTGTATGAGATTGCGGGCGACACGACGATAATTCACGACGCGAGATTTGCAGAGGCGAAGTATGGCCAAGCAGGACGAGCATAAGAACCAAATCGACAAGTTCCGCGAGGCGGCTCGCGATCTGGAAACAGATAACGGCGAAGCGCGCTTCGATGCAACGCTAGAGCGCATCGCGAAGGCGCCACCGCCGAAAGACGAGAAATCGACGAAGGCCACGAAGCCCGCTAAATAGGCGGGCTTTTATTGTGCCGGGTAATCCTCAATCGTAGCCCCGCAGCTTTGACACCCAAAAATAGCTAAGCGCCGCTCCGCTGCCCTTTGGTAGCTCATCGGAGAGATTCTATGTTCGACCTCAAAACAGTGCTGACAATACCATGGCGCTTGTTCCGGGTTTGCGGCATTATTTTCCGCCACATACACGAACGCGCCCCTTCCCAGCTTGTGTGGAACATAGCTATCTCTCTTCGAGAGAAATTCTTTGATCTGTCGAACTTCGCCTTCGAGTTCCAGATTCCTATTTACTATTTCGTTATTGATCGCTCGCAGATCGTTAACCCGCTCACTGGCCGTCAGAAGTTTTTCGCGCACTTCGTTCAGCTTCTCCTTCGCTTCGGAGTTCTGCACAAGCGGGGCTACGTCTTTAACAAGGCCGCTGGTCTGCTTGAGTATCGCAAGAGTGGCAGTAATTTGCGTCGCTATCGCGGGCCAATCAGTCATCCCTCAATCCCCGTCTCAGCCAGTAGATAGATCATTTGTAGGTTTGCCATGCACGTATCCGATTGTGCCGTCAACGATGGCCCCGCGTTTCTCCCAGGCCCGTGCGACTGCGGTTTAGACCTCCCGATCGATGAGGCGGAACTGTTTCGCCCTCTTCTTGTAATCGGGGCGCGGGGCGGACGATGGGATATTCGACAGCGCAACATTGAAGCACTCGTCGAAGCAGAAGAGGCCCCAGTCGGGGACGGGCGGCGTCTCACTCTGACCATCCACCTGAAAAGCGCTCATGGCTGGCCGGCCTGCGGTCGTGGTGCCTACGGTGTGGACTTCAACGACTCGATGATACCCGTGGTAGGTGAGGGTGAGACAAAGCCCGTCGCCTATGGCGCTTACGGCCTGCTGCTTGTTGCGCGCCGCTTCGGAGGGATTCTTGGGCTGATACGCAGGAACACGCTTCGTCTTTAGAGGCTTGCCAAAAACTGGTCTTCGCATGGCCTTTAACTCCTCCATTGGGGAGCGGTCAGGCTACCTTAGCGGTCTGGTGTGTCAAGTATAATATCGCCAATTAGAGCCTGCCCCCCAACCGCAGAACGCCCGCCCGCCGACAAGCGCGACGGGTTTTTCATGTCTGACGCCGGGAGGCTCCCATGAACTACACTGGTGACATTCGATGGAGCCTTTGGGCGATGGTCGCCCATGGTCTTGGCGATTCCCGCAGCGGCACGGGCGGCCAGCGCGGCGACACGAGCACGAACAGCGGCGGCCGGTCATCTTCGCCTGGCGGCGGCGAATCTCGCGGCTCTTCCGGCTCAGGCAGCAGCAGCGGCAAGTCGAGCAGCAGCGGCCGGTCTGGATCATCCAACAGCGGCGGCCACGGCCACGGCGGCGGCTCGCGCGGCGGCGGCGTCGGCCCAGGTGGCAGCGGCGCCAGTGATCCAAGCGGCGGCTCCAGTTCCGGTCGTGGCGATACGCCCGGCGGTGGTTACGGAGGTTCGAGCGTCGGACGCCAGTCGTCGAGCAGCGGGAGCCGATCGTCGTCGTCGTCCAGATCCAACCGCAGCGACAGTCGCGATTCCGGCAACCGCAGCTCAGGACGCGGCAACACGGCGGGCGGCGGCTATGACGGCTCAAGCGTCGGACGGCAATCGTCGAGCAGCCGGTCGACCACCAAGGGCGGTAGCTCCGGTAAATCGAGCCGGATCAGCAGCGACAGCCGATCGACCCTCTCGCGTTCGCAGGAAGCCAATCTCTCTGATCGTCTCGGCGGCGGCTCGTCGTCCAGCAGCGCCAGCCGCTCCGGCAGATCCAGTCGCTCCGGCAGCCGGGACACCGGCGGTAAGTCGAACCTCTCACCAGCGCAGGAATCCAACCTCGCCGGCCGGCTTAGCGGCGCCGTCTCGGCCTCGACTGGCCGCAGCCTAAGCGACACCGGCGGCAAGACCGCCTTGTCTCCCGCGCAGGAATCCAACCTCTCCGATCGCCTCGGAGAAAGATCCACCAAGAGCGGCCGTGTCGGAAGTGGCCTTGCGGCGGGACGAACCGGGCTATCTCCGGCGCAGGAATCCAATCTTGCGGACCGCCTCGGCGATACGCGGCGCGGCCCAAGCCTCATGGCGCCGTCCCTCGAGCGCAACGTCGCGGACCGGCTTGGCGATACGCGCGTCGGCAGCCGCAGCATGATGTCCCCATCGACGGCCGCGAACGTCGCAGACCGGATCAGTGGCGCCTCCCGCTCGGCGGCCGGAAAGACTGATCGTCTCGGGACCACGCGCGGGCGCACGGCGATGACGCCGGCGCAAGAGGCGAACGTCGCGGACCGGCTCGGCAGCACGACGCGCGATTACGGGCTGGGCTTTGCTTCCCGAGCGCGCGCGGCCGAAGATACGAGCATGAAGACGCTCGGCGAGCAGCGCGCCAAGAGCGCCCGCAACTACGGTCTCGGCTTCGCATCGCAGGCGCGGGCGGCGGAAGACACGTCGATGACCGCCATGCGCGCCGGTGTTCGGGCCACGTCACCCCGCGCCGCCGAAGATGCCTCCATGACGAGCCTTCGCGCGTCGAAGCAGGCCACCACGCCCCGCGCCGTCGAAGATCAGTCGATGGCGAAGCACGGCGCCTGGCAGGATACTCTTGGGATGATCCGCGGCGCCGAATCCCGCCAGCACGGCTACAAGTCGGTCGGATACACCAGTTCCTACAGCAAGCCATTCCGCGACGATCTCACCGACATGACGATCGGCGAGGTAATGGGCTGGCAGGAGGCGCAGGACGGCAGCAATGGCAAGGGATACAAAGCCGATCGAACCTATGTCGGCGCATACCAGATCGGCAAGACGCAAATCGGTGAGGCAGCCGCCCGCACCGGCCTGAGCCTCGACACCAAGTTCACGCCGGCAACCCAGGACTATCTCGCGCAGGATCTCGTTCAGAACCGTGCGAACCGGTCCACCAGGAACGGGAAGATCGAAGACGATCGCTTCGCCGATCAGTTGGCGATGGAATGGGCCGGCATCTCCGCAAGCACCGGCCGAAGCTACTACGATGGCGTCGCGGGCAATAAGTCGAGCGTTCCGTACAGCGAAACGCTGGGCGCAGCGAAAGCCTTGACGTCGACCGGCGCCGTCACGCCGAACAGGGGCGGAGCCGCCGGCAAAACCAGTCGCGTCGCCAGCCTGCCCGAGACCGGCCCGGTCCCGACGGCGCGATCGTCTGTTGATGGCCGCACCGACATTCCGACACCAACCAGCCGGACGGCCGCGCTCGAAACTATTTCGGCCCCGGTCGCAGCGCCGATCACGCCCAGCAACGCACCGGTCAGTGCGGAGATCCGCGAGGCCGCCGCGCGACGCGGCGTCGATCCCGCCGCCGTCGCGGCATATGCGGACAAGTACAAGCTCACGCCGGACGAGGCGGCATTCGCGCTAACCCCGCAAGAGAACGTCGCCGGCTACCGCGATCCGATGGGCCGTCAAGTCAACCCGGCACCGGCCGTGAAGGAGGCGCCGCGCCACGTCCCGAACGCGCCGAAGGTCGCGGGCGTGCCCGCGGTTCCTAGGCCGACCTCGGCGCCGCGATCACAGCGGTTTGCAACGACGTATCTCGGAGCCCCCGGCGTGCCAACACCAACCTCGGCGGCGAGTTCCGTTCCGACACCAACGCAGGCGCCGCGCGCCGTCGCCGAACGCTCCCTCCCCGACAAGGTCCTCGCGGGCGCGATCGACGTCGGCGTCGGCATGATCCCTGGCCTCGGCACGGCCGCATCGGTCTACGGGCTGGCGGCGCCATTCCTCGGCCTGCCCGGCGTCGGCGATATGGCGCTGGCGTTCCGTGACACAAACCAGTTCGATCTCAAGGAAAGCTTGAAGGGCTTCGATCCGAACGCCGGCGGCAACAGCGAACCACCCAGCGGATCAACATTCGGGGATGCGCCGCGCGAGACGGCTGGCGCACCAACGCCAACGCCATCGGTGCGGTTCGGGGAGAAATACCTGGCGTTCAACGATCCGACGCCGCGGCCGACGCCGGAAGAAAAATGGGGGCGGTCCGGTACGCCGAACACAGTCCCCTATGCGCTCTAGACGGTCGGGCGGCAGACGAGGAAAATCGACTCCACATCGCCTCCGTAAGTGATGATCCTGAGTACGTCCTTTTCGTTGCTGGAAAGCATGTTCATCCGGCAATATCCATCAGCGCTGCACGTATCCAGTTCAGCCCCTGCGCCCGGCGAGCGAGATTGATCTAGTTCAAAGGGGTGAGTGTTGATGATCGGCTCCCAGCCCATTTTCCGCAGCGAATCGCGAGCGTCCGGGTATTCCAAGCCATGGAGCGCAACGACGTTCGTCCCGGCCTTTTCGCCGCAGAACTCGTAGGACCAGTCTTCTACAGCCTCCGCCGTGAGGTCCGCCCATGCCGGTCCGGCCAGCAGCAGCGCTCCTGCAATCACTGAAATCCTGAGCATCGTCGGTTCCTCCTTCAGAAGATATTGGCACATCGCGGCGACGTGGCAAGAGGCGGTCGATCGAGAATCGCGATCCACTGGAGAAACGGACATGATCATCGACAACTCGCCGGTGGACCGCGCGATGGCGGATCTATGCGAGGTTCTCGACCGGCTACCTGCCGCCGAGCGCAGCGCGCAGCGCGACAAGTTTCTCGCCGTATTTGACGAGCGCCCGGACCTTCTCTTCTTCGGTCGGATGGAACTCTCGGGAACAGGTCCGACACACAAGATCGAGCGGTCGACGCTCCATCCGAGTCAGTTTCACCTGGATTGGATTGCCGCATTGCGGGCAGGGAAACTCGACTGGGATGTCGAAAAGGCCAACGGTCTTTGATTTTCGCGCCATACGCACCTGCCCCCTTTGAGGTAGGAGCAGATTGGCCGACGAGCCTTACGCCAGGCAGAGGCGGTCCTGACGGGCCGCCTTTTTTAATTTGGAGAACCACATGCAGAACAATGTTCGTGATCAACTCCTGATGAATTACCTCCTCGATACCGAGGACGCGATCATACAACGCCATCAGCAAGAGCTTCGTAGGCAAGTGCTAGAGCTTCTTTGTGATCTTCCACGGGAGGCTCTACAGGCGTTTCTCGGCATGTTTTCGCGAGCGCTTCAAGCGTTCCGGTCGCGTCTGATCGGTCGATGACACCAGCCGACACCAGCATCTGCAATATCTGTGAGAGCTCGTGACGGCGCATGTAGGCTTCGAGGGTGATCTCGCTCTTGAACTTACGCGGCTGACTTTCGGCCATCTGACTCTCCCGTTTCGCGGGAGAAGCTATCCACCCAAGCTGACCTGGAACGGGGCGGTTCTTCGGAGCCGATTTTTTATTGGAGAACCACATGCAGCCGAACATGCCTGAACGCGACATGCCGCAGGACGCCGCGCCGCAGCCCGGTCAGGCAGCGCCGCAGCCCGCGGAACCGCGCCGCCTGACGGCCGATGAGGAGCAGCCTTCGCCCGAGGAACAGGCCTTGTATGACAAGTTTGTCGGCAAGGCGTTCATGCTGGTCTACGACGAGAAATTCTTCCCGACCGTCATCGAGATGCTCAAGGGCGAAGGTGACCCGATCGAGGGTCTGGCGGTCGCCTCGTCAAAGGTCATCGCTCGCGTGATGACCGCAGCCAAGGACGCCGGACAGGAGCTGGCCGGCGACGTCCTGTTTCACGGGGCGAAAGAGATCTTCGAGGATCTTGCCGAGCTGTCGCGCCGCGCCGGCATCAAGGATTTCAGCCAGGACCCGGATGCGCTCGAGGGCGCCTATTTCCGCGCACTCGACCAATTCCGCATGTTCCTCGAGGAATCGGGCGGCATCAACCGCGAGGCCGCGCAGGCTGACCTGGCGATGTTGCAGCAGATGGACGAGGCCGGCGAGCTGGAGGGCCTGTTCCGCGATCTCGCGGCAAAGGACGATGCGGGCGGGCCGGAGCCGGAGCCGACGCAACAGGAGGGGCCGCAGCCGCAACAGCGAGGCGGTCTGATGCAAGGGGGCGCACGCTGATGGCCGGTCTTCTCGGATTTCTCGCAGCCGGCGCCGCCAAGGGCGCAGGCGAAGGCATCGTGGCGGAAGCCAGGGCCAAACGTGAAGCGGCGATCGCCGACCTCGAGAACAGCCGGCTTCTCTCCCGCGAGCAGGCCGACCGTGACTTCCGCGCCGGCGAAGGCGATAAGAGCCGCGCCGCCACGGCCGCCGAGGGCCGACTGAACCGCAGCGAGATCGTGACCGCAGAGGACGGCACGAGCATGATCTTCGATGGCCAGGGCGCCCGCTCGTTGAAGGACGACACCGGCAAGTCGGTGAAGACGCTGCGCACGTCCAAGAGCGACGCACCGTCGGACGTTCGCACGGCAGAATGGCTCATCACGCAGGGCATAGCGAAAACGCCCGAAGACGCATGGACGAAGGTTCGCTCCGCCCGCGAGGGCGTCACCACGTCGGCCGACATCGAGGAGATGACCGAGAAGGCCGTCAAGACCGAGCTGGGCGATTCCATCCGGCCGCCCAAGCCCGAGGAGGTCGAGGAATCGCGGCAGCGCAATCGGGCCCGCATCATGAAGAACCTCGGCATCGGCGACACGAATGACGGCGGCACATCATCGGCACCGGAGCCGGCGAAGGTCGTGCGGCCGGCCGGGATGGACGACGCCGAAATCATCGAGCAGGCGAAGGACGCTATCCGCAAGGGCGGTGACGCTGCCGGCATCCGCTCGGACCTCCGCATGCTCGGAATTGATCCGGCAAAGGCAGGTATCTGATGGGTCTTTTCGACCACCGCCTTCCTGCCGATGGCGGCATGGCCATCAAGGGTAGCCGTCCGTCCACCACCGGCGCCGGCCTGTTCGATCATCGCATTCCTGCGCTCGAGGCCAAGACCGCGGAGGAGCCCGTTGCGAGCTCGCTGAAGCGCGACGAGGAGCCCGCGACCTTCGGCGATGCTGTCGGCCGTGGCGTGGATCAGATGCAGGGCATGCTCTACGGCGGCGTTGAGGCGATCGGCGAGGCGACCGGCTTGGAAGGCGTGGAAGCTTTCGGCCAGGAGGGGCGCGAGCGGAACAAGGACGAGGCGGCGCAATATCCGGCCCGTCAGGATTTTCTCGGCATTCGCGGCGCGGGCGATCTCGGCCAGTGGGCGAAGGAGACGGTGGGCGAACAACTCCCGATCTTCGCGCCGTCGATCGGTGGTGCAGCCGCAGGCGCGGCGGTCGGATCGGTCGTGCCGGGCGTTGGCACCGTCGCCGGCGCGCTTGTCGGCGGCTTCCTGCCAAGCTTTCTCATGGGCACCGGCGAAGTGCAGGGCGCGATCAAGGACAAGGACGCGAGCGTCGATGCGCCGGGTTATGCGCTCGGCGGCGGCGCGGCGATCGGCGTTCTCGACACCATCCTGCCGGGAAAGATCGGGACGCGCGTCGCCCGCCAGTTCGGGTTCGATGCTGCCGAGGTTGTCGCGCGCGAGGTTCTGACCAGGCGCGTCGTGAAGGAAGTGGGCAAGGGCGCGCTGACCGAGGGTCTGACCGAAGGCTTACAGGAGATCATCGGCGAGGCCGCCGCCGCGCAGGCGACCGGCCAGAAGATCGACGAAAACTGGTGGAAGCAGGCAATCGAGGCAGGCGCCGCCGGCGCGCTGTTCGGCGGCACCATCAGCGGCGCCACAGCCGTTCCAGATCCCGCGCGCACGCCGCGCACGTCCAGCGACACTCTGCCGGATGGCGCATCACCGGCTGCCGACTTCCTCGGCGAGGAAACCGTCGTTCCGGTCCCGGTCGATCGTGAGCGCGCAGCCAGCCCGCGCCTGACCGAGGACGATCGCGCCTCGCCGATCCCGAATGACCTGATCGATGATGGCAAAAGCATCTTCGACGGATCGCGCCGCATGCGCGCCGAGCCGGGCCTGCCCGCGACCGAGGACGCGCTGCTCCCCTCCGACTTCGACCGGGAGATCGCCGCCGCCGCAGAGGACGCAGCAGGTCAGCGCCAGCCCAGCGCGACACCGGAACAGCGCGCGACGCTCCGGCTTGCCGGCGATCTCGACAGCACCATCGACGAAATGTCGCCGGGGGAACTGGATGCGGAAACGCGAGCCGCGTCCGACGCCGGGATCGCCCCGACGCCGAGGAACGTGCTCGCTGCTTCTTCCTACGGGGCTGACGCGCCAGCACTGTCGGGAGCCGTACAGCCCGACGCTGCGGCTGCTGACGCCGCACCTCTACTCCCCGCAGAACCCGACAGCGAGATCGCCGGCGCGCGTCCGGCACCGGCCGACGATTTCGGCGCCACCTTCGACGCTGACATTCAGACGGCGGCCGAGAGCGCGACATTCAATCCGCGATCGACCAGCATCGCGCCCAGCACGATTCGCTCCGGCGACGGCTCGCGCACTGCGCCCGTCGCGATCGGACAGACCGGCGACCTGGGCGGCGGAACGATCGACGGCGACTGGACGTCATTCCGGCCGGAATCCGGGACGCTGAACGTGCCGCGTTCGTCCATGCCGCAGATCAAGGCCGAGAACCGCGGCGCGATGGTGAACTTTCTGAACGCGCGCGGCATCGCGCACCGTGAAGAAAGCGTACCCAGCGCCAGTCTCAAGCCGACGCAGGCCGAGTTCTCGGCGGCCAAGGTCGAGAAGGCGAAGGACTTCACCGGCGGCGACCGCGCGATTCTCGTCTCCAGCGACGGGTACGTTCTGGATGGTCATCACCAGTGGCTAGCCAGGCGCGAGGCCGGCGAGGACGTCCGCGTGATCCGCCTCGATGCGCCGATCCGCGATCTGATGGCGGCGGTCGCCGAGTTCCCGAGCGCCACGAACGATGCTCCGGCCTCCGATGTTGATTTAAAAGTCACTCCGCCGGCCCGCCCGAGCAAGCTGAAGGCGCTCCATCAGCGCGCGCTTGCGAAGAAGCCCGTCATCAAGATGCTGCGCGACGCCGGCGGCGTCGATCCATCCTCGCCGCTCGCCGGCAATCTGCGCGCCATGGATATCAACGCGCGCACCGCGCCAGGCCTTTTCCGCAAGGGCGGCATCGGCGCGGCCGACAACTTCGTGCGCGACGAGCACCCGCTGTTCGAGAACGCGCCCGACGACGGCAACGGCTACATTCCCGAGGAAGCAATCATCGAGGCGCTGCGTCGCGAGATGGGCGGCGACCCGATCCGCACCATGGATGAGTTCCAGCGCGCGTTGGCGAGCCATCAGAAGGACCCGGACGCCTTCGACGACACCCCCGAGCTGGTGCAGACTGCGCGGGCGTTCATCGAGCGCGGCCTGACCCCCGAGGACGCGATCGTTACAGCGGCCGAGAATTTGGCCGACGATCTCGACCAGCTGACCGAAGGATCATCGACCGATGCAGAAGACCGTATCCC
This sequence comes from Aurantimonas sp. A3-2-R12, assembly GCF_036016755.1. Lineage (NCBI taxonomy): Bacteria > Pseudomonadati > Pseudomonadota > Alphaproteobacteria > Hyphomicrobiales > Aurantimonadaceae > Aurantimonas > Aurantimonas sp. A3-2-R12. The sequence continues at coordinate 14,766 of NZ_JAYXIH010000013.1, forward strand.
GTTCTTTGACGATGCCACCGAAGCGGACGGCGAAGGAGTACGGAGAGATCAGCCGCGCGCTCAAGAAGAAGGCGGCCGAGGCCGCACCGGAGCGGAGAGCGGACCTCGAGCACGCATCGGAACTGATGGCGGCGAACGCACGCCTGCGAGCCGACCAGCAGATGCGCAACCGGTAGAAGCCGGCGCCGACGGCAAGTCCCAGCTTGTAATCCCCGGAGCCGAGCGCGTGCCGGACCGCGACATGGCCCAGCGCGGCGCCGATTCGCGTCTGCGTCCGAACGCCGACCAGCGGCCGATGGATGACGGCCTGTTCGGCGATTCCTCCCGGCAGACCGATCTCGTCGACATGGCGAAGCCGGAGCAGAAACCCGCGAAGAAGAAGGCGGAGCAGCGCCAGGCCACGACCGGCCAGGAAATGCTATCGACCCGCCCCGATGGCGAGCCGGACGGCGTTGACGCGGAGCCTCGTCCGCTACTCACCGAAGCCGAGCAGAAGGCGGTCGTCGACATCGTGCGCCGTGTGTCCGGCCTGTCCAACGTCGAGTTTCACGAGGCCATCGAAGTTCCGAGCACGGCGAAGGCGTTCAAGGCGTGGGGCCGCGAGGGCAAGGACGGCAAGTTCATCGCCATCGGCGGCTACTACCACCCGATGAAGGACGTGATCGCGATCGCGCTCAATTCCGGCGGCGATGGCCGGCGCCTGGCCTACCACGAGTCCTTCCACCGCGTTCAGGCGATGTTCCTGACCGACCAGGAGAAGGCGCTCCTGGCTGCCGAGACCGAGAACCTGCGCGCCATCGTGGCGGCGACCGAAGGCCGCGAGGAACAGGCCGGGCGCATGTCGCAGAGCGAGATCGAGGCGGAAGCCTTCGCGATCTATGCCGAGCGCATGGACGCCGGCGGCAAGGCGCCGCTGCGCATCAAGGGCCGCATCCGCGCCGCGTGGGATCGCATCCGCGATATGGCCAAGCGCGTGCGCAATTACCTGAACGGTCGCGGCTACCAGACGTTCGAAGACGTCTTCGACGTGGCTCGCTCCGGCCAGATGAAAGCGCGCAATCCCGACGGCACGTTCAAGAAGGCCGACCCGTCGTTCTCGGTGGCCGGCGACACGCGCGGCGAGGCCTTCAAGCGCTGGTTCGGCGACAGCAAGGTAGTCGACGCCGACGGCAAGCCGCTGGTGGTCTACCACGGGAGCAAGTGGGGCGACCCCGACGATAGCGACTTCGCATTCGAGACAGGGCACACCGGAGCTGACGAGATCGGCAGCGTCGGGTTCTATTTTACAGACGACCGACAGGCCGCCATTTCCTACGCGCAGGGTGGGGAGCCTGCCGCAGTCTATCTTCGTGCGGAGAACCTGCTGGATCTACGCGACGCCGAAGCAAAGAACGCCGTCAAAGCGGCCATAAAGCAGGGCGGCAGCTACGGCATTCGCTCTGACAACATGTCCACAGATACCACCATAGACAATATCGAAAACGACGTCGGCGCTGACGCCGAAACTTTCTTCGATTGGGCCAACGAGGTCTCGGGGGGTGAGGCTAATTATCTCATTAACGCCATCGCAAAATGGGCCGCGAACCAAGGCCACGACGGGATGGTGTTCAGTGACGGGAACCGAGGAGAGATAGCTGACAGCTACGCCGTCTTCGAGCCGAACCAGATCAAATCCGCCACCGGCAACAACGGCACATTCGATCCGAACGACGATCGCATCCAGTTCTCCGTCCGCGAACGCGACCCCAACGCCAGCTTCCAGTCGCCAGCGGACAGCGCCGCGGTGCAGCGCTTTATCTCCCGGAACATCTCCGCCAGGTTCGCAGCCGCGCTTCCGAGCGAAACCTCGGTTGTTCGCAAGCTGCAAGACCGCTTCATCGACATGAAGAGGATGCAGGCGACGATCAAGCGCGCCGGCGGCAACGTGAGCGAGCCGTACGACGTCTACATGGCCGAGAGCCTCTACTACGGCCGCGCCGGAGACAAGCTCACAAAGCTTCGGCAGAAGGTCATCGAGCCGCTCGTCGACGACATGAAGGCTCGCGGCATCAAAGCCGACGCGCTCGACAAGTATCTCTACGCTCGGCATGCGCCCGAGCGGAATCGCGAGCTTCGCAAGATCAATCCCGGCATCGCCGACCCGTCCGGAATGTCTGACGCGGAAGCGGCCCGGATCATTGCGGCCGCCAAGCCCAAGCAGGCCGATTACGACGCCCTCGCTACTCGCTACGATGAGATAATCCGGCAGACTCGTGCCGAGCTCCTGAACGCTGGTCTCATCAGCCAGGAGATGCACGACGCATGGGAAGGCCAGTATCGGTTCTACGCGCCGCTGCGGGGTTTCGAGGAAGATCCGGACACGGAAGACGGGCCGAGCACGGGCACCGGGTTCAGCGTCCGCGGTCCCGAAGCGCAGCGTGCGCTTGGTCGCGACTCCAAGGCCGACAGCCCGCTCCTCTACGCAATCGGACAGGCCGAGCAGGCCATCATTCGGGCCGAGAAGAACCGTGTTGGCAAGACCCTTCTGCGCCTGGCGCAGCAGTCGCCGAACAAGGAAGTTTGGGAGATCGACAAGCGCGAGCCAATCCGCTCGGTCAACAAGGCCACCGGCAAAGTTGAAGTCAGCTACGCACCACCAGGCTTCAAGAACGCCGACAACGTCGTAGTCGTAAAGGTCGGCGGCAAGGCCCACTTCGTCACGATCCATCACAAGGGGCTGGCGCGAAACTTCCAGATGCTCGGCGCCGAGAACCTCGGCATCGTCTTGCGCGGCCTTGGGTGGATCACGCGGCGGCTGTCGATGCTGAACACGTCGTTGAACCCGGAGTTCGTCGTCAGCAACTTCTTCCGTGATCTGCAGACAGCCCTCGTTCACATGTCGGAGCAGGAGCAGAAGGGGCTTCAGAAGGACGTCGTGAAGGATCTGCGCAAGGCGATCGTGGGCACCTATGGTGGCCTGAAGGGCAAGAACGCGACCGAATGGCAAAAGTGGTTCGACGAGTTCTCCGAATCCGGCGGCAAGATCAGCTTCTTCAACTTCGACGACATCGAGAGCCAGCGCCGGGCCATCGAGGGCGCCATCAACCGCGGCAAAGTGATGGAGGCGTTCCAAGGCGCGGCCGACTGGATCGACGTCGTCAACGGCTCGATCGAGAACGGCGTTCGCCTGGCGACCTACAAGAACCTGCGGGAGCGCGGGTACACGAAGGGCCGGGCCGCGTCAGTCGCGCGAGAGTTGACGGTCAACTTCAACCGCAAGGGCGAGTGGGGCGCGGCGATGAACGCGCTTTACATGTTCTCGAACGCGGCGGTCCAGGGCAACGTTCGCGTTGCCCAGTCGCTCTGGCGCTCAAAATGGTCCCGCCGGGCAGCTTTCGGCATGGCCGCCGTCGCCTTCTCCGTCGACTGGTACAACTGGCTCGTCGCAGGGGACGACGAAGACGACGACATGAACTATTGGGACAAGGTGCCGGCTTGGGAGAAGGAGCGAAATCTGATGTTCGCGGTCCCGGGAAGGCCGGGCGAGTTCGCCAAGATCCCGCTGCCTTACGGCTACAACGTCTTCTATGTCATGGGCCAGCAGATCGGGGCGGTCTCCCGCAACGTGACGACAGATGCGCAGGGGGCGTCTGTGCTTGGGGCTGCGGCGACTATTGCCGCCTCTATCGGAAACGCTTTCTCGCCGATCGGAATCGGCCCGAACCTCGGCCAGGTGGCGGCGCCGACCATCGCTGATCCGTTCCTACAGATGTACCAGAACCAAAACTGGACCGGCGGCCCGATCCGCCCGAAGAAGTTCGACGAGCTGGAGCCGGACGCTTACCAACACTTCAAGGGCGTAGCGCTATGGGCGCCGCCGTTGGCGAAGTTCATGAACGAGTGGACCGGCGGTAACGAGTTCAAGAGCGGCGGGGTCGATCCGTCGCCCGAGGACCTCGAGCATATGTTCGATTTCGCAACCGGTGGCGCGGGCGCCTTCTTCTTCGACCGCGTTCCGACCTTCGCCGGCGAGCTCGCCTCCGGCAAGGGCGTCTCTGCCGACAAGATACCGTTCTTCCGGCGGCTCTACGGCAAGGTGCAGGATTACGTCGACACCTCGGTCTATTACGACCTGCGGGACCGCGCGGTGATCATGAAGGGGCAGATGGAAGGCTTCGCGGAGGCCGCCTTGGAAGCCGAGCTGAACGAAGCGAGAGCTGAAGATCCGGTGATGGCGGAAGTCTGGCCGGATTTCGTTGCTGCGGAGAAGCAACTGCGCAAGCTGCGGAAACTCGAACGTGCGATCTTCGCTGACGAGAATACGACGAGCGAAGAGCAAAAGATCGAGCTGGAAGAGGCCCGCACGATGATGAACGAGACCATGGCGGAAGCCCGACGCGCATATGAGGTTGAGCGCCGCAGGCAATCCGAGTAGCGTCGTGCCATGGGCCAGCGCGAAATGAGCAGCGAAGAGATGATGCGGGAGCTGGTACGCCAGGACCCCCTCAAGCTGCCGCGCGCTATCGTGATTGGCTCAGCCATCCTCGGCCTGTCCGCGATCGTATCCGTCTGGCTGTCGATCCCATCTGGAATCGGCACGTACCAGTCATACGCGCTTGGCGCGGACATCACGGCTATGGTCGATACCGAGGCCGGCAGCATCTACTTCTGCTATCCGGCTGAAGCAGAAAGCGTCTGCCACAAAGCGCGGCTGAAGATCCCGCCCTACCGCCCCCGTGAAGAATAGAGCAGCTCACGCGGAGCGCTGTCGACAGAATCGGGCTTCAACTCGCGCTTAAAAAGGCGTGCCCCGTCATGTAGAGGCTGGCGATACGCGCGACCCACTCGCATCAACGACAACCCATCAAGGCGCTTCCTCGCGAGGCGCCTTTTTCATGCGAGGGCAGGCATGGAACACGGCTATCTACACGACCTCGGCGCATCGTTCTCGACGTTCCTGAACGTGCTTCGCGGCGGTCCACGTGAGCCGATCTGCACCACGCTGCATGACAGTATCGAGGCCGGCGGATGGGCATCCCGCGTGCCGTGGCCGGCAAGCTGGCTGGCTCACTTCCGGCTCAGCGCTGAGAAATAGACACCCAAATATGGAGTACTGACATGGACGAACGCGCGTTTTTCAACACCGTGCGTGAGAAGCCGTTTGGCGGATCGCTGTCGCAGGATGCTGTCGACGACATCAAGGCAATCGTCACGGCCTTCGGCATCTATGGGGACGGCGACGAGCGGAAGCTCGCCTATATCCTCGGCACCGCGTTTCTGGAGTCCGACCGCTTCAAGGCGATGGAGGAATACGCCAGCGGAAAGGCATATGAGGGGCGGCGCGACCTCGGCAATACCCAGCACGGCGACGGGGTTCGGTTCAAGGGCCGTGGCTTCGTCATGATCACCGGGCGGGCGAATTATCGCGACTGGGGCAACCGGCTCGGCATCGACCTTCTGAAAGAGCCGCAGATCGTCTGCCGGCGCGACATTGCCGCTCGCATTCTGGTTCAGGGGATGATGCTCGGCACTTTCACCGGGAAGAAATTGTCCGATTATATCGGCCGCGCCACCGCCGACTACCGCAACGCGCGTCGCATCGTCAACGGCACCGACAAGGCCGCGCTGATCGCCGGCTATGCCGTCGCCTTCGAGGCCGCGCTGACCGCCGCCGGCTACGGGCAGACGCCGGAAACGCCGATCCGCACCATCGACCCTTCACCGGAGCCGGAAGCCCCACCGGTGCCCGCTGGCACCGGTAAGGCCGTGGCGGGTGTCACCATCCTCGGCGCCATCGCTGCGGCGCTCTACTCCGCCTGGGATTGGATCGGAGGGCTATTTCAGTGACCGTTGATCAGAAAACACCCAACCCGACAAACAAGCTCACGGCCGCGATGGTAGCCGGCGCCGTCGTCGCCATCGTTCGCGCGACCGTCTCGCACTTCGCGCCCGAGTTCGATGACGAGGCGATCTGGGTGGCCGTCACGCCACTCGCGATCCTCGCCGCCGGTTATTTCATCCGCGACAAGCCGAACGGGGGCGCGTGATGTTCGGGCTCGAAACAATCCTCATCGCGGTCGCCGCCGTCTTCGCCGGAATCGCGGCCGCCTTCTTCAAGGGCAAGTCCAGCGGCAAATCGCAGGTCCGCGCGGAACAGGCCGCCGACCGCGCCAAGGCCACGTCTGACGCCCGCAAGGTCGAAAACGAGGTCGCCGGCCAAAAGCCTGCGGCTAATCGCGAGGAGCTGAAACGATGGAGCTGAAACGATGGGGAAACTAGCCATCATTGGCGTGCTCTTGCTCGCCGCCTGCACGACGCCGCCGCAAGGCGATTTTTGCGATGTCGCCAAGCCGGTCCGCCTGTCCTCGCAAGCCGTCGACGCGCTCAGCGATGCCGAAGTCGCCGCCGTACTTTCCGAAAATCGGAAGGGCGCGAAGCTTTGCGGGTGGAAGTAGGCATGGAGTGGAACGAGGACGACATTCGCAGGCTCCGCAATCTCATGGCTCACCATGACGATATCGTCGGAATCCCTAAGCTGGACCTCCGCGTTGAGGGTGCCGAGAAGGCCATTTCCGCGATCACCAGGCGCGTCGACACTCTATCGATGACAGAGGAGCACGCGAAGGACATGGAGCGCCTACGCCAGACACACATGGACGAGAAATTTGCCAGTCTGAAACGGGATATCTGCTCGATCAAGGATCAAATCCAGAGCGCGACGCGATGGTTCATCTTTACCGTTGGCGGCGCGGTGATCGTTGCCGTCGTCGGGTTTGCCATGAACGGCGGGTTCAAGATCCCCGTCTAGCCCCCTCCGCACCTATTCCACCCGAACCGCCGTGGCCTGATGGGCTGCGGCGGTTTTTTGCGTTTGGGGCTCATCTCGTGTCATCGGGTGTCCTCGGCTGTGATCTTGTCCACCGCTTCACGATCTCGCATGAACCAGATCTCATCAACCGGCATCTTAGCGTCGAAGACCAGCGGCACACCGCAAATCTTGCCCGGCGTGGGCTTATCGCTGGACGCATACACGCCGGCAATCTCGCAGGCATCGGCCTTGATCAATACACGGGCATGCAGTCCAGATCTGATCTCGGCAATGTCCGCACCGCGCGTTTCGGCTTTGGCGAGCCGCTTTCGGATTTCATCGATTATCGGCATCGGGTGTCCTCTCGGATAGAGCGCGGCGCCAACGTCGCCATGTGAAGCGAAGCCCGCATTTGGCAAACGACGGCGTGCTTCCGGTGCGCTCGGAAAACAGGGAGTTCCGGGCCATCTTGATATTGATCTGCCCGACGAACAACGGAATTCTGATGATGCGATAGAGCACGGCTCTCAATCTCCATCGTTAGGGCTGCGGGGAGGGAGCGCGAGTGGCATTTCGCCCGGCTCTGGTTCGCTTGAATCACAGCCGCGCCCGGCCCCCAGCATTCCCGCGATCAATCCAACCGTATACTCGTCGCCGAATTCGGGTGTCCCGAGATAATCAGATGGCTTCCGAAGTATGCCACACCGGAACCGCTCGCCGTCGTTCTCAAGCGCCGGGCATGGCTTGAATGGTTCCGCCCCCATGTGATCAACGGCTATGTCGCAGGCAGTCATCGCGCAACAGTGACCACATCCATTGCATGGGTTCCCGTGTCCCGGGAAGGATGGACCGGACGTCATCACCTTACCTCCGAACGCATGGCGAACAGAGTGTGCCGGTTTTTGTGCGTCCGGTGTGCGCTGTCTGTTCGCGTCTGGCGGGAATGTCCGCCTCGGCTAACCGTTGATTTTGCTTGGAAAAGTGTGGCTGGGGAACCTGGATTCGAACCAGGACTAACGGAGTCAGAGTCCGTGGGTCTACCGTTAACCTATTCCCCACCGTACCGGCCGCCTGTCGGCGCCGCGGATGCAAGCTCATATAGACGCAGGCGGCGCGACTGTGAACCCTCTGTCGCGATTTTTCCGTGATCCCCATGCCCGGACCGATGCGCCCCCTTGCCGCAGTCGCGGCGGACCGCGAACCGGTGCCGATTGCGCTGCCGAGGCCGGCCGCCGGTCCGCCATGCCCCGTTCCCGCCCTTGTGCTGTCCATAGGGCTTGCTACACTCGACAGTGAATAAGCCAATAAAGGCGCCATGACGTCCGGCAGGATGGCGGCGCCGGAGAGACCGTGTGAGTGACCATGATATCGGTGGGAGAAACCATCCGTCGTCGGATCTGAACGGGATTTACCAACCCGGCCCGGCATCGCCGCAGCCCCTGCATGATGGGGCGGGCGAGGGCGGGCAGTCCCTGACCAAGCGGCAGCGCCGGCGGCGACGCAAGGCGGTGGCCAAGAATGCGGCGCTCCCCGACGCCGCGGCCAAGACGGCGAAAGACGACGACCGGTCGGCTGGCCCGGCGGAGCCGCGCGGGACGCGAAAACCGCGCCGGCGCCGCCCGAGGAGTCGCGCCGCGAAGCCGGATGCCGGGGCATCCGCGCCGGTCGGGGCTAAGCGCGATGCTGCCCCGGCGGCACTCGCGCGCGCCGAGGCGAATGCGAACCGGCATTCGGCCGGGAAATCCGTGCCGGCCCTTGCGCCTGTCCGTGTCGCGCGTCCAGCGCCCGCCGCGCATCGCCCGCCCGCCTATGCCGCCCTCGATCTCGGCACCAACAATTGCCGTCTTCTCATCGCGATCCCGACGCGCCCGGGTCAATTCCGGGTCATCGACGCATTCTCGCGCATCGTGCGGCTCGGCGAAGGCCTCAGCCGCACCGGCAGCCTGTCGCGCGGCGCGATGGACCGGGCAATCGCCGCCTTGGGCATCTGCGCCCAGAAACTGGCCGCGCGCGATGTCGGCAACATGCGGTTGATCGCCACGGAAGCCTGCCGCTCGGCGGCGAACGGCGCCGAGTTCATCGAGCAGGTGACGCGGCATACCGGGCTTGAGCTCGAGATCGTCACCCGCGAGACCGAGGCGCGGCTGGCGGTCTCCGGTTGCGGTTCGCTGATCGATCGCTCGGCCAAGGGCGCCGTTCTGTTCGATATCGGCGGCGGCTCGTCCGAGATCGCGCTGCTTGATCTACGCGGCGCCTACACCCGCCGCCTGGCAAGCCGCATCGTCGCCTGGACGTCGCTGCCGGTCGGTGTGGTGACGCTTGCCGAACGTCACGGCGGCCGCGACATCACTCCGGAACTGTTCGAGCGGATGGTGGTCGAAACGGTGGAGATGATCCATCGCTTTCCCGAGCGCGACCGGCTCGGTTCGATCGTCGGCAGTGACCAATTCCATCTGCTCGGCACGTCGGGAACGGTCACCACGCTCGCCGGGGTGCATCTCAATCTCGAACGCTACGACCGGCGTCAGGTCGATGGCCTGTGGCTGACCGACGACGAAGCCGACGAACTGGTCGCCAGGATCGCCGGATGGAGCTTCGACGAACGGGTCGCCAATCCTTGTATCGGCAGCGATCGTGCCGATCTGGTGCTGGCCGGCTGCGCCATCCTGCAGGCGATTCGCCGGGTCTGGCCGGCCCCGAAGTTGCGGGTGGCCGATCGCGGCCTTAGGGAAGGGCTGTTGACCGAGATGATGGTCGCCGACGGTGTTTGGCGGCGGAACGAACCGATGAGGAAGACGCGCGGATGAGCGGACGCGGCGACGACCGGAGCTTGACCGTCAAGGTCAAGAAAAAGCGCGGGGTGAAGGCGTCCTCGCGCCGCTGGCTCGAGCGCCAGCTCAATGACCCGTATGTCCGCCGGGCGAAAGCCGATGGCTACCGCTCGCGGGCGGCCTACAAGCTGATCGAGATGGACGACCGTTACAAGCTGCTGAAGCCGGGGCTGAGAATCGTCGATCTCGGCGCGGCACCGGGCGGCTGGTGCCAGGTCGCGGTCGAACGCACCGGATCGAGCGGCGACGACATCCGCGTTGTCGGCATCGACTATCTGGTGGTCGAACCGGTCCCCGGCGCGACGATCCTGGAACTGGACTTTCTCGACGATACGGCACCAGCGCGCCTGCTCGAAACGCTGGGCGGCGATCCCGACATCGTCTTGTCCGATCTGGCGGCGCCCACCACCGGCCACCGCCAGACCGACCATTTGCGCACCATGCATCTGTGCGAGGTGGCGACGGATTTCGCCCTTCGCACGCTCAAACCGGGCGGACATTTTCTCGCCAAGACGTTCCAGGGCGGAACCGAGCGCGATCTTCTCAAACTGCTCAAGCAGAATTTCGTCAGCGTCCATCACGTCAAGCCGCCGGCCTCGCGCGAGGGCTCGGTCGAACTCTATCTTCTGGCCAAGAGCTTCAAGGGTCGGCGCAAACGTCCCGATGGGGAAGACGGCGAGGGCGAGGGACGGATGCCGCTCGACTGAGCCCCCCGCGAAACGCCGCCGATCGCCGTGACGGGTGCGTCCCCGATCGGGCGATCTCTTCGGTATAGGCACCCTGACTTCCAAACGTCACGCCACCGTGCTAGCAGCCCTTGCCAATCCTTTTCCCGCCCGACTCGCTTTCCGGCGGACGTATCACCCACGAGGACTGGCATGGCCCGCATCATCGAAACCGCAACCGGTTCGACCGCTCTGACCTTCGACGACGTCCTGCTGCAGCCGGGTCATTCTGAGGTGATGCCGGGGCAAGTCGACCTTCGTACGTCGATCACCCGGACGTTGAAGCTGAACATCCCGATCCTGTCGGCTGCCATGGACACGGTGACCGAGGCGCGGCTGGCGATCGCCATGGCGCAGGCCGGCGGCATCGGAGTGATTCATCGCAATTTGACCCCGGCCGAACAAGCCGAGGCGGTTCGCCAGGTCAAGAAATTCGAAAGCGGCATGGTGATCAATCCGGTGACCATCGGCCCGGACGCCACGCTCGGTGATGCCCGCGCCCTGATGGAACAGCATCGTATTTCCGGCATTCCCGTGGTCGAGAACGGCGGCGCCGGCGGCCAGACCCAGGGGCGCCTCGTCGGTATCCTCACCAATCGCGACGTGCGATTTGCCTCCGACGACCGCCAGCCGATCCACGAATTGATGACCAAGGAAAAGCTGATCACCGTCCGCGAGACGGTGGATCAGGACGAAGCCAAGCGGCTCCTTCACCATCACCGGATCGAGAAGCTCGTCGTCGTCGATAGCGACAATCACTGCATCGGCCTGATTACCGTCAAGGATATCGAGAAGTCGCAGCTCAATCCGAACGCCTCGAAGGACGCGCAGGGGCGCCTGCTGGCGGCGGCCGCGACCAGCGTCGGCGACGATGGCTTCGAGCGGGCCGAGCGCCTGATCGACGCCGGCATCGACTTGCTGGTGATCGACACCGCCCATGGCCATTCGCAGCGGGTTCTGGATGCGGTGGCGCGGGTGAAGCGTCTCTCCAACGAGGTCCAGATCCTCGCCGGCAACGTTGCTACGCCGGACGGCACCAAGGCGCTGATCGACGCCGGCGCCGACGGCGTCAAGATCGGCATCGGACCGGGCTCGATCTGCACCACCCGGATCGTCGCGGGGGTCGGCATGCCGCAGCTCTCGGCGATCATGGGCGCGGCGGAAGAGGCCGACAAGGCGGGCATCCCGGTGATCGCCGACGGCGGCATCAAGTTCTCCGGCGACCTCGCCAAGGCGCTGGCAGCTGGCGCGGCCGCCGCCATGGTCGGATCGTTGCTTGCCGGGACCGACGAGAGCCCAGGCGAGATCTATTTGCATCAGGGCCGCTCCTACAAAGCCTATCGCGGCATGGGTTCGGTCAGCGCGATGGCGCGCGGCTCGGCCGACCGCTACTTCCAGGCCGAGGTGCAGGACACGTTGAAACTCGTGCCGGAGGGTATCGAGGGACAGGTGGCCTACAAGGGGCAGGTCGCGGCGGTGTTGCACCAGCTCGCCGGCGGCCTGCGCGCGGCGATGGGTTATGTCGGCGCGCGCGATCTGGAGACCTTCCGGCGCGAGGCGCAATTCGTGCGGATTTCGAGCGCCGGCTTCCGCGAAAGCCACGCCCACGACGTGACGATTACCCGCGAAAGCCCGAACTATCCCGGTGTTGGCCTGTAACGGCAAGGCGGGGTTTTCTGCTCTTTTTCCGATCGTCATGTCTGTCCGATACGGCAGCGTCGGTCGGCACCGCCGACCCGGTTCGGCGAATCAGCTCCGCCAGCGCGTCGAAATCGCGCCGCCGCGCCGTCGACGGACGGAAGGCGAGGGCGATCGTCCGGAACGGCGTCGGCGCCTGGAAGGACAGGATCGCGATGCCGCCGGCGCTGGTTTCGTCGGCGATCGCCATCTGCGGGATCAGCGTCGCGCCCAGACCACCCGACACCATGCGCAGGATAGTCGTCAGACTGGTCGCGGCGAGGCCCGCCATTTCCCCGGCATCGGCGATGCGGCAGATTTCCAGCGCCTGAGCCCTCAGGCAATGCCCTTCTTCCAAGAGGATCAGGCGCTCCTGCCTGAGCGCCGCGATCGGGACGGGAACCGCAAGGCGGCTGGCCTCTGCGACTGGCAGGGCGAGGTGGAACGGATCGTCGAAGAGCGCGATCGTTTCGATGCCCGGGTTCTCGATCGGCAGAGCGACGAGGGCGCAATCGATCCGTCCCGTCGCGAGGTCGGCGAGCAGCCGATCCGTCACGCTCTCGCGAATCTCGCATTCCAGCGTCGGATAGGCGTGGCCGAGCTCGCGAAGAATAGCGGGCAGAAGATAGGGCGCGACCGACGCGATGATGCCGAGCCGAAGCCGCCGGTTGAGCAGCCGGTCGCCGAGTGTGGCGAGGCTTTCCAGCTCGCCGACCTCCGCCAGAATGCGCGCGGCGCGCTCGCGAACGAGCGTGCCGTCGCTGGTCAGCGAGACGCCGCTGGCCGCGCGATTGAACAGTGGTCCGCCGAAGAATGCCTCCATTTGGGCGATCTGCGCCGATAGCGCCGGCTGGCTGATATTGAGCTGCTTCGCCGCCCGGCCGAAATGCAGGGTCTCGCTGAGTGCATGAAAATATCGGAGCTGCCGGATGGTGATCATGCCGATAGGATAATCCGATTGCACTCCACTGCAAATACGATTGGAGATTATCGAGCGAATGCCTATTATCAGGTCGAGATTTTCCAATGAAAGGGAGGCCGTCATGGCTGATCGCAAGACACTGAGGACGAGCGCCGGCGCGCCGTGGCCGAACAATCAGGATTCGCTGTCGGCCGGCGAGCGCGGACCGCTGCTGATGCAGGACTACCAGCTCATCGAGAAGCTCGCGCACCAGAATCGCGAGCGCATTCCCGAGCGCGCCGTCCATGCCAAGGGCTGGGGCGCGCACGGCACGCTGAAGATCACCGGCGACATCTCCCGATACACCAAGGCCAAGGCTCTGCAGCCGGGGAGCGAGACCCCGATGCTGATCCGCTTCTCGACCGTCGCCGGCGAACTCGGCGCCGCCGATGCCGAGCGCGACGTGCGCGGGTTCTCGATGAAATTCTACACCGAGGACGGCAACTGGGATCTCGTCGGCAACAACACGCCGGTGTTCTTCGTCCGCGATCCCTACAAGTTCCCGGATTTCATCCACACGCAGAAGCGCCACCCGAAGACCAACATGCGCTCGCCGACCGCCATGTGGGATTTCTGGTCGCTGTCGCCGGAGAGCCTGCACCAGGTGACGATCCTGATGTCGGATCGCGGCCTGCCGGTCTCGCCAATGCACATGAACGGCTATGGCAGCCACACCTTCTCGCTGTGGAACGACGCCGGCGAGCGCTTCTGGGTCAAGTTCCATTTCAAGACCGAGCAGGGCCACGAGCACTACACCAACGCCGAAGCCGAGCAGGTCGTGGGCAAGACCCGCGAGAGCTACCAGGAGCAGCTGTTCAACGCGATCGAGGAAGGCAACTTCCCGCGCTGGAAGATGCAGATCCAGATCATGCCGGAAATGGACGCGGAAAAGACCCCGTACAATCCGTTCGACCTCACCAAGGTGTGGCCGCACGCGGACTACCCGCCGATCGACGTCGGCACTTTCGAGCTGAACCGCAACGCCGACAATTATTTCGCCGAGATCGAGAACGCCGCCTTCTCGCCGTCGAACGTCGTGCCCGGGATCAGCTTCTCGCCGGACAAGATGCTGCAGGCTCGCGTGTTCTCCTATGCCGATGCGCACCGCTATCGGCTCGGCACACATTACGAGTCGATCCCGGTCAACCGTCCGAAGGTGGAAGTGCACAACTACCACAAGGACGGCACCATGAACGTCTATGGCGGTGTCCGCACCGGCAACGAGAACGCCTATTACGAGCCAAACTCCTTCGGCGGCGCGGTGGAGGACCGCTCGGCCCAGGAGCCGCCGCTGCGCATCTCGGGAGACGCGGCGCGCTATGACCACCGCAATGGGCACGACGATTACAGCCAGGTGCGCGAGCTCTTCGTGAAGGTGCTCGAGGCCGACGAGAAGGAACGGCTGTTCAACAACATCGCCGGCACCTGGGCGGACGTTCCCGAAATCATCTGCGAGCGCCAGTTGGCCGAGTTCCAGAAGGTGCATCCGGATTACGAAGCCGGTGTCCGGCGCGCCTGGGACAAGATCAAGGCCGAGGGCGGCTACAAGCCGAACGCCGCGCCGATCTCGGAGAACACCCCGCAGATCACCGGCGGCGGCGCGGCCAGTGGCCATCCGCAGGCCGCCGAATAAAGCGAGGCATCGTCTCGCACAGACAATCATCGAAGGTCGGGAGCGATCCCGGCCTTCGCTCTTTGGTCGCGCCAACCCACGGTCGCACCATTGCGGAGTTTATCTGGCTAGCCTACTGTCTAGCTTAGTCGGCAGGGCATCACGAGGCGCGGCATGGGCAATCAGTGGAGTTTGCAGGACGCCAAGAACAAATTCTCGGCGGTGGTGGAGGCGGCCCTGAATGGGCGGCCTCAACGCGTGACACGACGCGGTGAGTCGGCGGTTGTCGTGGTCTCAGCGAAGGATTTCGATGCGATGAAGGAGCAGGAGATCGAGCGCAATCGCGCCTTTGTGAGGCATCTGCTCTCGGCCCCCAAAGTTCTTGGGCCTGGCGAGGAACTCATTGACGAGAACGATCGCGCGATGCTCGTTCCACGCGACGTTGAGTTCGACTAGCGCCCGATGTATCTGCTGGACACAATGGTGGTGTCGGAACTGGCGAAAACGCCACCACACGACGCCGTGCTGGCTTGGCTGGCAAGGAACGCTGACAGTAAGCAATTTCTCAGCGTTATGACCTTCGGCGAACTGGAGCGCGGCATCGCGTCGCTTCGCCGCCGAAATCGCAATCGTGCGGATCGTCTCTCGATCTGGTTTGCAGGCCTCAGCGAGGAATTTGTCGATCGGACGCTGCCGGTGACCTATCCTATCGCGCGCATCTGGGGCCAATTGTCGATCCACTCGCATTCGCACGCCGCAGATCTGTTGATTGCCGCGACGGCGCTGGAACACGATCTGATAATCGTCACGCGCAACATTCGCCACTTCGCGCCAACCGGCGCAAAGCTGTTCAATCCCTATGAAGTCTGAGCCCTTTGACCAATCCCATCGTCTTGCCGAACCCTGCCCGCATCGATTTGCGCACCGACCATAGGAGTTCGCCATGCGTTTAGGTGGTCGGATCGCCGCGGCGATCGAAATTCTGGAGGACATCGCGGCGCGCCATCGGCCCGTCGCCGACGCCCTGAAGGACTGGGGCCTGTCCCATCGCTTTGCCGGTTCGGGCGACCGCGCCGCCATCGGCAACATCGTCTACGACGTGCTGCGCAGGAAGCGTTCGCTCGGCTGGCGGATGGAGGACGATTCCGTCCGGGCGCTGGTGTTTGCCGCCGTGCTCGATGGTCTTGATATGGACGTGAAAGAGTTGGCGACGAAGCTCGACGGTGACCGTTTCGCGCCCGACATGCCCTCCGCCGACGATCTCGCGGCGTTTCGTACCCGTGACCTGTCGACCGCGCCCGGCGCCGTGCGCGCCGATGTGCCGGATTGGCTGGCGGCCCATTTCGAGGCGGCGTTCGGGGAGGGCTGGACCGACGAGGCCGCCGCCCTCAGCGCGCGCCCGCCGCTCGACATGCGGGTCAACACGCTGAAGGTCGATCGTGAAAAGCTGGTAAAGGCATTGGCGCCCTTTGCCGCCGAACCGTCACCGCTCAGTCCGCATGGCCTGCGGATAGCGCCGATCGAGGGCGCCGGCCGTCATCCCAACGTCCAGGTCGAGGCGGCCTTCCAGAAGGGCTGGTTCGAAATCCAGGACGAAGGCTCGCAGATCGTGTCGCTGCTTGCCGGCGCGCGGCCGGGCCAGCAGGTGCTGGACTTTTGTGCCGGAGCCGGCGGCAAATCGCTGGCCCTGGCCGCGAATATGGAAAACACCGGTCAGATTCATGCCTATGACTCAGACCGCCAGCGGCTCGCGCCGATCCATGACCGGCTGAAGCGCGCGGAAGCCCGCAACGTCCAGATCCATGCGCCGCGCGATGATCTTGCTGATCTCGTCGGCAAGATGGATCTGGTTCTGGTCGACGCGCCCTGCACGGGAACCGGCACCTGGCGGCGCCGTCCCGACGCCAAGTGGCGGTTGTCGGATCGGCAGCTGGACAAGCGGATGGCCGAGCAGGATGCGGTATTCGATCAGGCGGCGCGCTTCGTCAAACCGGGCGGTCATCTCGTTTACATCACCTGTTCGCTGCTTCCGCCGGAGAACGAGGCGCGCGTCGCGGCCTTTCTGGATCGCCAGGGCGATACGTTCAAAGTGGCCGACGCGACGGCCGCATGGGACACGGCTCTTCCCGAAGCTCCGAAGGCGTTCCAGGCCAAGCCGCTCGGCGGCGGAACGGCCTTGACGCTGACGCCGAGGACCAGCGGCACCGACGGCTTCTTCTTCGCCATGCTGGAGCAGGCATGAGGCATCCCTATCTCGTCCTGGCGCTGTTCCTAATCCTCACCGTCGGAGGCGGCTCGGCGGTCGGCATCGCCACCGCCCCGGGCGACTGGTATGCCGGCTTGAGCAAGGCCTGGTTCAACCCGCCCAGTTGGGTGTTCGCGCCGGCCTGGACGATCCTCTACATCCTGATCGGCATCGCCGGCTGGCGCGTCTGGCACGGCGGCGAGCTACAGGCCTCGCGCATGTGGTGGCTGCAGATCGGGCTGAATTTCCTCTGGTCGCCGGTGTTCTTCGTCCTGCATTGGACCGGCGCCGCGCTCATCGTCATGATGGCGCTGCTCGGCACGATCGTCGGTTTCATCGCGCTCACCTGGCGCCATGACCGCCCCGCAGCGCTCTTGTTCGTGCCGTATGGCGCCTGGGTCACTTATGCGCTGCTTCTCAACGGCGCGATCTGGTGGTTGAACTGAGCGAGTTGGCTGCCGATCGCGCTCCTCGTCGGCGGACCCCTCTGTGATGACGAATTTCGATCCCTCTCAAAGCGATCTTACCACCGACGAACTGGCCGGCCGCAAGGTGCTATTCGTCATGGCCGCCGCGGCCGAATATGGACCGGCATTGCGGCGCCGCATCCGGCCGCTGATGACCGGCGTCGGCCCGATCGAGGCGGCGCTGGGCACCGGCGTCGCCCTGAACGCGCTGAGGGCGGCCGGCCACCCGCCGGACCTCGTCGTCTCGCTGGGCTCGGCCGGGTCGCGGACGCTGGAGCAGGGGGAGGTCTATCAGGTCGCCTCGGTCGCATGGCGCGATATCGACGCCTCGCCGCTCGGCTTCGCGAAGGGCGTGACGCCGTTCCTCGACCATCCGCTCCACACATTGCTGCCGACGCCGATACCGGACATCGCGGCGGCCAGGCTTTCGACCGGGTCCGACATCGTCTCCGGCCCGCGCTATGAGGCGATCGACGCCGACATGGTCGACATGGAGACCTTCGCCGTTTTGCGCGCCTGCCAGCGTTTCGCGGTGCCGATGCTTGGGCTGCGGGGCATTTCCGACGGCGCGGCGGAGCTGCATCACTACGACGACTGGACGACGCTGCTTCATGTCATCGACCAGAAGCTGGCGGACGCGGTCGATCGACTGGACGCGGCGCTGGCTGGCGGTCTCCTTGCCGAATAGGCAAGGTGGGACGAACGGGCCCTGCTGGCGGGCGGGGCCCGTTCGTGCATCGGAGCGGTTCGCGATTACGCGGCCTTCTTGTTGACCTTTCCACTGCCGATCTTGGTCAGCTTCTCGTCCGCCGCCTTTTCCTGCGCAAGGGTTTCCTTCAGCGTCTTGGCGGCGTCCTTGTGCCCGAGCGTCTCGGCCCAGGCGATCAAGGTGCCATAGCGAGCGATTTCATAATGCTCGACCGCCTGCGCTGCCGCCAGCATCGCAGCGTCGAGGGTCTCGCTATCCTCGACCTCGTCCATGAGCCCTTTTGCCTCCTCGAGGATGCCCTCGATTGCGTCGCATTTCTCCGCCGAGGCCTTTTTGCCCAACCCCTCGAAAACGCTTTCGAGGCGCGTCACATGGTCCTTCGTTTCCTCCAGATGGGCATCGAAGGCGGCCTTCAGTTCCGCGGATGTGGCTTTCTTCGACATCTTCGGAAGCGATTTTACGATCTGCTTCTCGGCGTAATAGATGTCTTTCAGCGTATGGATAAAGAGATCGTCCAGCGATTTGACGCTCATATCTTCGACTCCGGTGGCGCGGCATGATTGCCGATGCCGGTGAACGGCGTTGCCGGATGCACGTTCCGCGCCATCGGCGGGGAGATTGCGAAGCCGGCTAGCGATGGCTGCGGCGGCGACCTGGCACATGCTGGACATTGGTGGCTTGCTTGCCTAAAGCCTCGCCATGACAGCGCACCCCGACACAATCCTCATCATCGATTTCGGCTCCCAGGTTACCCAGCTGATCGCCCGGCGTATCCGCGAGGCGGGGGTCTATTCTGAGATCGTCCCCTTCCAGTCCGCCGCCGAGGGTTTCGCGCGGCTGAAGCCGAAGGCCGTCATCCTGTCGGGCTCGCCCGCCTCGGTCACCGAGGCGAACGCGCCCGATGTGCCGTCCGCGCTGTTCGAGGCCGGTATCCCGGTTCTGGGCATCTGTTATGGCCAGCAGACCATGTGTTCCCAGCTCGGTGGCAATATCGAAGGCGGTTTGCATCGCGAGTTCGGCCGCGCCTTCATCGAGGTTCGCAAGGCTTCGCCGCTGTTCGATGGCATTTGGGCCGAGGGCACCCGCCACCAGGTCTGGATGAGCCATGGCGACCGGGTGACCGAACTTCCGGAAGGCTTCGAGGTTATCGGCCATTCGCCGGGTGCGCCGTTTGCCGCGATCGCCGACGAAAAAAGGCGGTTCTACGGTGTGCAGTTCCACCCCGAGGTCGTCCACACCCCCGACGGAGCGCGGCTTTTGTCGAATTTCGTCCACCGTATTGCCGGGCTTGCCGGCGACTGGACGATGGCGGCCTTCAAGGACCAGGCGATCGACGAGATTCGCAAGAAGGTCGGCACGGGCCGGGTGATCTGCGGGCTCTCGGGCGGTGTTGATTCCTCCGTCGCGGCGGTTCTGATCCACGAGGCGGTCGGCGAACAGCTCACCTGCATCTTCGTCGATCATGGCCTTTTACGGATGAACGAGGCGGAGGAAGTCGTCGCGATGTTCCGCGACCACTACAATATCCCGCTCGTCCATGTGCAGGCACAGGATCTGTTCATCGACGCGCTGGAAGGCGAGATGGACCCGGAGGTCAAGCGCAAGACCATCGGCCGGCTGTTCATCGAGACCTTCGAGGCCGAAGCCAAGAAGCTCGGCGGTGCCGATTTCCTGGCGCAGGGCACGCTCTATCCCGACGTCATCGAGTCGGTGTCCTTCACCGGCGGGCCGTCGGTGACGATCAAGTCGCACCACAATGTCGGCGGGCTGCCCGAGCGCATGAACATGCAGCTTGTCGAGCCGTTGCGCGAATTGTTCAAGGACGAGGTTCGTGTGCTCGGCCGCGAACTCGGCCTGCCGGAAAGTTTCGTCGGTCGGCAGCCGTTTCCGGGGCCGGGCCTTGCCATCCGCTGTCCGGGCGGAATCACCCGCGACAAGCTCGAAATCCTCCGCCAGGCGGACGCGATCTATCTCGACGAAATCCGCAAGGCCGGGCTCTACGACGCGATCTGGCAGGCCTTCGCGGTGCTCCTGCCGGTGCAGACCGTCGGTGTCATGGGCGACGGGCGCACCTACGAATTCGTCTGCGCGCTCAGGGCGGTGACCTCCGTCGACGGCATGACCGCCGACTTCTACCCATTCGACATGGAATTCCTCGGCAACGCCGCGACCCGCATCATCAACGAGGTGCGCGGCATCAACCGGGTCGTCTACGACGTGACCTCGAAGCCGCCCGGCACCATCGAGTGGGAATGATTTTGGCCCATCCGGACGTATCCGGAACTACGCTAGGATACGACACAAGCCATTGAAAACAAAATAAATTCCATCTAAGACAGTCAGCAGCTATCGGCACGCAGAGTTTGGCTCTGGCGGCCTGCCTGACGGACCTCCGGTATATTGCTTGGGCGAATTTTTCAAAGTACCGTCACGGTCAATGAGGCTCGTGACGGTACTTATTTTTCGTTAAGTCGTTGAAGATAAAGGTAATTACCTGCCACGAACCCTCGAAATTGTGCTGACGGTACTTTTCAGGAGGCAGTAAGGATGCTGACGGACGTCGCCATCAAGGCATTGAAACCAAAAGAGAAAATCTACAAGATTGCGGACCGTGACGGCATGTATGTGCGCGTCATGCCCAGTGGCGCGATCTCGTTTCGCCTGGACTACAGGCTCAACGGCCGTCGGGAGACCGTCTATCTGGGCAGGTACGGACGCGACGGAATCTCGCTTGCCCGGGCCCGAGAGAAGTGCATCGACGCGAGGCGCGCCATTGGCGAAGGACGGTCGCCGGCGATAGAGAAGCAGCGCGATAAGCGGCGCCTGAAAGAAGCGAAGAGTTTTGGCGAGTTCGGGGAGAAGTGGCTCACCGCCGCGCCGATGGCCGACAGCACGCGCGCCATGCGGCGTTCCATCTTCGAGCGAGAGCTTCTGCCGGTCTGGCGCAATCGCCTCCTCACGGAAATCACGCCCGACGATCTCAGAACCCACTGTGGCAAAATCGTTGAACGCGGTGCCCCAGCGACGGCTATCCATGTGCGAGATATCCTGAAGCAGATCTACGGATTTGCGATCCTGCACGGTGAAAAGGTCGCCAACCCGGCCGATGAAGTAGGGCCGGCATCGATCGCCACCTTCGTGCCGAAGGACCGCTCGCTTTCGCCTTCCGAAATTCGGGTGATGCTGAAGCAGCTCGAGCACATCGCCACGCTTCCCACGATCCGTCTGGGAATGCGGCTCTATCTGCTCACGATGGTGCGCAAGAGCGAGCTGCAGGACGCAGTGTGGGACGAAGTCGACTTCGAGAATGCGGTCTGGACGATCCCGAAGGAGCGGATGAAACGCGCGAAGGCGCACAACGTCTACCTGTCGCGTCAGGTGCTCGACATCATGATCGCCCTGAAGACCTGTGCAGGAAATTCAAGATACCTTCTGCCGTCGCGGTACGACGCCGATGCTCCTATGTCGCGCGCCACCTTCAATCGGGTTACCTACGCAGTCGTTGAGCGCGCGAAGGCGGAAGGTTTGCCCCTGGAGCCGTTTACGGTTCACGACATGCGGCGGACAGGTTCGACTCTGCTGAACGAACTCGGCTTCAACAGCGACTGGATCGAAAAGTGCCTGGCGCATGAGGACGGGCGCTCGTCCCGTGGCGTTTATAACAAAGCCGAATATGAGGTGCAGCGTCGACACATGATGCAAGAGTGGTCGGATATCTTGGGCGCCTGGGTCGATGGCAGGAAGTACGTGCCAACGCTCATCCCGCCGTCGATGCCGATCTTGCAGCCCGATCCGGCGCTTTGACCGGACGGGTTCGGCGTTGTTTCACGTCGGGGCCGGGCGCACGGAGAATTGGTTTTGAGCGACGGGCCGCGAGCCATGCCTGAACCTCGTCCAGATCCCAAACTACGCATCTCGGGGTCAAGGCGAAGCGCCGGGGGAATTCCCCCCGCTGCTCCATTTCGTAGATCGTGCTGTCAGCCAGCGGGACAATCTCGCGAAGCTGTTGCCGCCGGATCGTTCTTCTGATGGGTGTATTCGCCGCAGCGTTCATGTTGCATCTCCTCTTGATGGGCGGGTGAGGAGATAGAAAACAATAGATCCTGAAAGGTGGAAGCCTTCACGTCGATCAATCGGGAATTAGCGGGCTGTGGCGTGCATATCGGACGGTGACGTTCTCCGTAAACCAGGTGCCGCACAGGTGCGTGAATCACAGAAAGCGGGATTTTCTGAAGCCCCGGACTTCAGCAGCGGCGCGGGTTTTTGTAAACACGACTCCCTTCAAAATCCAGTTCCGAGAGGAGTGCCGGTTCGACCCCGGCCACCCGCACCACTCAATCTCCAAAGGCAGAGGTCACGGGTTCGAATCCTGTCGGGTGCGCCATTCGCAAAGGGTGCGGCATAGGTGCGCGCGAAGAACCTCTTGCTTAGGCCAAGGTCTTTGCAAACCTCGGTTTCGTAATGCGAATGCAGGGTGTCGCATAGGAGCGCCAAGGTCTACGACGAAGTTGAGCGGTCACGTCTTCGCGGGCCTTCATCTAATAGGCCGAGTGGCAGGATCGCAGAATCAGGCTGCATCGTGAAAGATGATCCCTAAGGTATGGCGATTCCCCGAGCGCAGCTTGCTGACGCCGTGGCGGAGGTTGACGCGATAGGACCCTCGGGCGCCCTGCACGGGGCGGCTGTTAACCGCGAAAACGACCGCGTCACCCTTCGTTAACGGAACCACCGCAACGCGCGACTGCATGCGCGGGCGCTGTTCGGTCAGTACGAACTCGCCGCCCTCGAAATCCTCGCCCGGCTCGCTGAGCAGGGTTGCCACCTGAAGCGGGAAGACGTGCTCCCCGTAGAGATCCTGGTGCAGGCAGTTGTAGTCGTCGCTGCCGTACTGGAGCAGCAGGGGCGTCGGCCGGGTCTGTCCGGCGCGGTGGCAGCGCTCTATGAATGCGGCGTGGTCGGCTGGAAAGCGGACGTCTATTCCCATCGAGTCGTGCCAACGATTGGCGATGGGTGCGAGATGCGCATAGAGCGCGGTTCGCAAGCCTTCGATCAGGGACGGCAGCGGGTAGGCGAAATATTTATATTCGCCGCGCCCGAAACCGTGGCGAGCCATGACGATGTGGCTGCGAAAGCGTGCATCCTCCGGGTAAAGTCCCGCCGTTGCGTCGCACTCGGCCGGCGTGAGCAGCTTCGGCAACCTAGCCCAACCCTGCGCATCGAGGTCCGTTGATACGGTCGACCAATTGATCGCTTCCAGGTCGCTATCCACGTCACGGGCTTCCGCAGCTCTCATGCCACTGTCTCGCGGTCGATCAGCTTGCGCTTGCGCTCGACGCCCCAGCGATAGCCGGACAAGGCTCCATCGTGACGGACCACACGGTGACAGGGAATGGCGACCGCCAGCGCATTGGCGGCACAGGCGCCGGCAACCGCGCGTACCGATTTGGGCGCACCGATCTTCCTGGCGATGTCGGTGTAGGTGGCGGTGGTGCCGGCCGGAATCTCACGCAACGCAGCCCAAACGCGTTGTTGGAACGCGGTGCCACGCACATCGAGCGGCAGGTCGAGTCCCAGACCCGGCGCCTCCACGAAGCCGACGACCTTCGCTACCAGTTCCTCGAATGCGGCGTCGGCGCCGATCAGCCGGGCGCGCGGGAAGCGGTCCTGCAGGTCGCGGACTAGGGCCTCAGGCTCGTCGCCGAGCAGGATTGCGCAGACGCCCTTTGCGCTACGCGCCACCAGGATTGCGCCCAGCGAGCATTCGCCGACCGCAAACCTGATCTCCGCATTGGTGCCGCCGGCGCGATATTCGGTGGGAGTCATGCCGAGCAACTCGCCCGACTTCTCGTAAAAGCGGCCGTTGGAGTTGAACCCCGCATCGTAGATCGCTTCGGTCACCGTGCTGCTCCGGCCGAGCCCGTCGCGAACCCTGGCCGCTCGATGCGCCGCGGCGTAGTCGCGGGGCGTCACGCCCGTGGCGGCCTTGAAAATGCGGTGGAAATAGTAGGTGCTCAAGCCTGCCGCCCGGGCCAGTTCGGCAAGGGGTGGGATGTCTTCGGAGCGCTCGATCAGCCGGCAAATCCGCGCGACCGTCTCGGCATTGTGGATGCCGGGCGACGGCTGCTCCGGCTTGCACCGCTTGCAGGGCCGAAAACCGGCCGCTTGAGCGTCTGCAATGCTTTCGTGGAAGCGCACATTTTTCGGGTTCGCCGAGCGTGACGGACAGGACGGACGGCAATAGACGCCCGTCGTCGCCACCGAATACCAGAACGACTCGTCCGCGGCGCGGTCGCGCGAGACAACACGGTCCCAGCGCGGATCCTGCTCGGTTGCAGTCGGCATCTCCCCGGATCTCTCCGCAATGAGCGTGCTCATCATCGCTCCCTTCCAAGTGCTTTTATACGCCGCCACGATGGCCTGTCGCCGTATGGGCGGCACTCCGGCCCTTGCGTTCAAATCGAAATAGATACCGCGACATTGGGGTCGTCCTCGTTGTCGATCGGCACAGCAGCGGCGCGCCTGCATCGTCGCGCCCCGCTTTTTCGCAGCGATGACGGAATCGAAAGCAACAAACGGAGTGTTCTCGCGATCCGGATCGGTATTTTACGCAAATTCTTCAACCGCAAGGAAGCCCCGAGATGAATGCACTTGCCGACAAGATCGCCATCGTTACCGGAGCAAGTTCGGGGATTGGCCGCGCCACCGCGCTGCTGTTCGCGCGAGAAGGCGCCCGGCTGGTCGTTACGGCCCGCCGCCAGTCGGAACTGGACCGGTTGCTTGCGGAGATCGAACAAGCCGGCGGCGAGGCCGTCTCGGTCGCCGGCGACGTGAAAGACGAGGCGCTGGCGAAAAAGCTGGTCGACACCGCCGTCGACCGGTTCGGCGGGCTTGATGTCGCCTTCAACAACGCGGGATCGAACGGCGCGATGGGCCCGGTTCCGGAAGTGTCCCTCGCTGGATGGCGCGACACGCTCGACACCAACCTGACCAGTGCCTTTCTTGGCGCCAAATACCAGGTTCCCGCGATGGTCGAGCGCGGTGGCGGGTCGATCATCTTCACATCGAGTTTTGTCGGCCACACGGTCGGCTTTCCGGGCATGGGGGCATATGCGGCTAGCAAGGCAGGCCTGGTGGGCTTGATGCAGGTTCTCGCCGTGGAATTCGGCGCCAGGGGAGTTCGGGCGAACGCCATCCTGCCCGGCGGCACGGACACGCCGATGTTCGCCGCCAATCAACCCGGCGCCGCGCCTGGAACCCGCTCCTTTGTTGAGGGCCTACACGCGCTGAAGCGGATCGCCTCGCCCGAGGAGATCGCGCGATCGGTACTCCACCTCGCCTCCGACGCATCGAGTTTCACCACCGGCGCGGCACTGCTCGTCGATGGCGGCGTGTCGATCAATCGAACTTGAATGTCGGAACAATGCGGGCTGTCTCCCCATCATTTCGCGTAGGGGGGAGGCCAGTTTCCTGGAGACAGAACGTCAATGTCGCGGCCCTCAGTCAGCTTTTGTGTCCAATATTCCAACTACCAATGAACCGCCTGCCCTGGATTTCGATCAGACCAGCACGCGGATTTTACGATTCCGAAGCGGACGTCGGGAGCCGCTTCGAGTGCCTGGCCATGAGCTCAGGACGTGAGCGCGCTGGGTATTCCGAGTCTTCCATCACTCCGTCCTTCCGTCGCGAGGATAGGAGACGAGGCCGTCCCAGGCGACCATGGCGCAATCGGCGACGGCGAGGAGCGCTTCCGGCGAGGCGCCATCGCGGGCCTGGATCGACATGCCATGCTGGACGGTGGCGTAAAATGTGGCGATAGCCCGCAGATCCAGCCCCGACGGCAATTCCCCCTCGGCAACGCCGCGCTCGAGCCGCTGGCGCAGCAACTCGACATTTTCCGCGCGCTGATCGGCCAAGTCGCGGCAGACCGCCGCGTTCGCTTGATCGGCATGCAGCGCCCCGAGCACAATAAGACAGCCGCGCGGCTTGCCGGGCCTGGAAAAATCCTCGGCGCTCGCACGCAGCATGCCCGCAATCGCTTCGCGCGCGGTCGGCGCGTCGGTCAAGCCGGACCAAATCCGCCCGCCTTCGGTCGCGCCGTAAAGCGCCACCGCCTCGCGGAACAAAGCCTCCTTGCTGCCGAAAGCGGCGTACAGGCTCGGCGAATTGATGCCCATGGCGGCCGTCAACTCCGAGAGCGTGGCGCCGTCAAACCCCTTGGCCCAAAACAGCTCCATCGCCCGCTGCAAGGCGGCGGCCCGGTCGAAACTGCGTGGGCGACCACGTTCGGCCATGCGACTTCCTTTCTGTATCGACTGATAAATAAATCTCTTGACGGCTTTCGGCAAGTGCGACATCTACTTCTGTATCAATCGATACATAAAGGACGGCAAACATGTCTGAATTGAAGGGTAAGGTCGCGCTGGTAACGGGCGGTAGCCGTGGAATGGGCGCGGCGATCGCCGAGCGTCTTGCGCGCGGGGGCGCCGATGTGGCCCTGACCTATACGAGCGCGGCCGACAAAGGCCGCAACACGGTCGCCGAGATCGAGCGCGCTGGTCGCCGGGGACTGGCGATCGCAGCGGACAACGGCGATGCGGACGCCGTCCGCGCCGCCGTGGAAAAAACAGTCAGCGCCTTCGGCCGACTCGATATTCTGGTCAACAATGCCGGCATCTACATCGCCAAACCGCTCGACGCGCTGACGCTGGACGATCTCGATCGAACGCTCGCCGTCAATGTGCGCGCTGTGTTCGTCGCCTCGCAGGCGGCCGCGTCGCAAATGGGCGAGGGTGGGCGCATCATTTCCATCGGCAGCAATCTGGCCGAACGCGTGCCGGGGCCGGGCCAGAGCATCTACAGCCTGAGCAAGGCCGCGCTCATCGGGCTCACCAAGGGCATGGCGCGCGACCTTGGATCGCGCGGCATCACCGTCAACATCGTGCATCCCGGCTCGACCGACACGGACATGAATCCTGCCGATGGCGCCTATGCCGATGCACAGCGCAGCCGGATGGCCATCCCACGCTACGGCAAACCCGGTGACATCGCCGGGCTGGTCGCGTGGCTTGCGAGCGAGGAAAGCCGTTTCGTGACCGGCGCCGGTTTCACCATCGACGGCGGCGCCAACGCATGAGCGTCGGATCGACCGGAATGCGGTCGCGGGCCGCGCAGCCGGCGCCGTCCTTCGCGCTCGCCGTCAGTTTGCTCGCCGGCGCGATTTTCGTGGTGGTGACGACGGAATTCGTCGTCGTCGGTCTGCTGCCCGCCATGGCGAGCGATCTCAATCTGTCGCTCGCCGAGGCGGGATGGTTCGTCAGTTGGTTCGCGCTGGCTGCCGCCCTGCTCGGCCCGCCGCTGACCATGCTGGCCGGCCGGTGCGAGCCGCGCCCTGTGCTCGTCGCGACGGCGATCGTGTTTGCCGCCGGCAATCTTGCGGCCGCTCTGGTTCCTCACTATTCCGTTCTGGTCGCCGTGCGGCTGGTGCAGGGCTGCGCCTTGCCCGTCTTTGCCAGCGTCGCCATCGTAACCGCCGCGCGCCTGGCGGGTAGCGGACGCGAGGGCAGGGCGACGTCGCTCGCCAATCTCGGCGTGGTCGGCGCCACCGTACTGGGAATTCCAGCCGGCGCGATGCTGGCGGATAAAGCGGGATGGCCCGCGAGCTTTGCCGCCCTTGCAGCGCTCGGCTTCATTTCGGCCGCCCTGCTCGCCATCCAATTTCCGCGCCTGGGATCCGCGAAGCCGCCCTCCCTGCGCGCCGAAGCCTCGCTCATGTGGCGGCCGGCGTTCCTGGCTCATCTGCTGCTGTCCGGGATGCTGTTCACGGCGATGTTCGCCGGATACAGCTATATCGTGCCGTTCCTCGCCGCGCGCTTCGGACTCGAAGGAGCGATCACCGGCTGGATGTTGATGGGCTTTGGTCTGGCCGGCGTGTTCGGCAATTGGCTTGCCGGGCGCCTCGTCGATCGCGATCCCCTCGTGGCGACGGCCTGGGTCGCTTGCGTCCTCGTTCTCGCGATGTCGACAATAGGCTTCGCCGGCGGCAACCTGACGCTGCTCGTCCTGTTGATCGGCCTATGGGGCGCCGCGCATATGGCGGCGTTCGTCGTCAGCCAGGTCAGCGCGATGGCCGCCGGACGGCAGGCGCCCGCCTTCGCCATGTCGCTGACCATTTCGGTCTGCAATCTCGGCATCGCGCTCGGCGCATTCGTCGGCGGCAGAATCGTGGACCATTACGGTGTCGGAGCCGTCGGCTATGCGGGCGCCGCCGCCGCCGCCGCCGCTCTCCTCATGGCTGTCGTGATGAAGGCAGCCCGATCCCGCACTCCGGCTACGACGTGAGCAACGTTACTGACACGCGTCGCGGTGCGTTGGCGGGCGCGATCGCGAGTTGGGTCATCATTTCCAACGCCAGCTTACGCAATCATAGCGCTCAGCGAAAACATCGTTCTCAATTTCATCCAGAGTGGCGCACGATCCATGGCAATGAACCTGAATTGCCGCCGCCCTATTCGCGCGATTGGGCGGAAGCACGCGACCGCGAAACCCTCGCCAAAGCGGCCGGCCGCCACATGACGCTCGTCGAAGTCGCCGACACGCAGCCCGGTGATCTCCTTCTCTTCGCCCTCAACGACTATTCGCCCGCCAAGCACTGCGTCATCCTCGTCGCGGCCGATCGCATGGTGCGCGGCATCGAGTCCCATGCGGTGGCCGAAGTCTCGCTCGGCTCGTGGTGGCGGCGGCGCATCCGCTTCATCGCCGTTCTCAAGGTCTGCGTACTCGCTCCCGACGGCGATGTCGTGCGCCATCTCAGGCCCACCGGTGCAGGCCAGGCACACGAGGGTTGGGGAGGCTGCGTCGGTTGACGATCGAATTGCGCCACCTCCGCTACGTCCTGAAGGCAGCCGAAGCCGGCAGTTTTCGCGCGGCGGCGCGCGCGTTAGACGTTCAAGAATCCGCTATCAGCCGCCGCATCCGTGATCTCGAGGACGAAATCGGAGCCACGCTGTTCATCCGCCATCATGGCGGTGTGACGCTCACTCATGCGGGCCAGAAGTTTCTGGCCCGCGCCCGCAAGGCAATCAACCAGATCGGCTATGCCACTAAGGATGCGGGAGCGGTGGGGCGGGGCGAATCGGGCATCGTGCGCATCGGGATATTCTCGTCCCTCGCTTCCGGTTTTCTCACTGAACTGCTTCGCGCGTATGGCGCCCGAAATCCCGGCGTCCGCCCCGATCTCGTCGAGGGCGGCCCGAGCGAACACATCGCTGCGATCCAACGGCACCAGACGGACGTCGCGTTCGTGACCGGCGAGCCGACCGCGGACGAATGCGATAGGATCCACCTGTGGAATGAGCGGGTCTACGTGGCGTTGCCGAGCAATCACGAACTGACGCTAAAGGATGAAATTTCCTGGGCCGATCTTCGGGAGCGGCACTTCATCGTCAGTGAGGCCGACCCCGGACCCGAGATTCACGACTATCTGGTCAAGCATCTCGCCGAGTTGGGCCATCATCCGAGCGTCGAGCGTCAGGGTGTCGGCAGGGATAATTTGATGCACTTGGTCGCCATAGGCCGGGGTCTCACCCTGACCAGCGAGGCGACCACGGCCGCGCGCTTTCCAGGTGTGGTCTACCGGCCGCTGGCCGGCGAAATCCTGCCGTTCTGCGCGATCTGGTCGCCGCAGAACGATAATCCAGCCCTTCGGCGGCTGTTGAGCCTTGCAAGGATTATGTCCAGCGTGGCAGGCCCACCCTGATGGTGAGATCAGCAACTAGTCTTTCGCCTGTCCAGGCGTCGGTGTCGGCTGGCGACTATTTTGAGGATCACGCCGCGCTTTCGCAAAACCTCGATCCGTCGCCATGAAGCGCTCG
Organism: Aurantimonas sp. A3-2-R12; assembly: GCF_036016755.1. Classification (NCBI taxonomy): domain Bacteria; kingdom Pseudomonadati; phylum Pseudomonadota; class Alphaproteobacteria; order Hyphomicrobiales; family Aurantimonadaceae; genus Aurantimonas; species Aurantimonas sp. A3-2-R12. The sequence goes on from NZ_JAYXIH010000013.1 coordinate 44,650, forward strand.
ACCATGGGTGAGATCAACTTGACGGGATCGCCGACCGGCCGCCCTGTCTCGCGCGCAAGCACCTCCGCATAGGCGACAAGCTCGCGGTGGACCGCCGCCGGCAGTTCGACCGCGACCTTGACCGGCTTGTCGTTGGCAATAGCCCCAAGTTTCAACTTCGTCATGGATCATCCTCCATAGGGTTCGAGGACAAGATCGCGAGTGACGATCACGCGCACCGGAAAGCCGGGCCTGATGGTGAGCGTCGGGGCGATGTTGAGCTGGCGGCGGACGATCTGTTGGCCAGCGTCGTTGATGGTGGACTGGCCGCCGTCACGGATGGCCTGCACGAGACGGTCGTTGTCGTCGGTTGCCAGTTCCGCGCCGACGCCGAGCAGCGTCGAGAGCGCGGCAGCCTTGGCGAGATCCCACCAGTGATAGTCAACACCGTCCTCCAGGCCGGCATAGCCCTCGGTGTCGGCGCCAGGCTGGCGCTCGAGCACGATGGAGCGGCCATTCGGCAGGATCAGCCGGTTCCAGACCAGGAGCACGCGGCGCTGCCCGAAGCCGACGCCGTTGTCGTACTGACCGATCAGGCGCGTGCCTTGAGGCACGAGCAGGATGCGGCCGGTCGGGCTGTCATAGACGTTCTCTGTTACCTGCGCGGTGATCTGGCCGGGCAGATCGGATCGAATGCCCGTGATCAGCGCGGCCGAGATGACGGCTCCCGCCTGCAGGATGTTGGGCGAAGCGGGCGCAGCCACGCGATCCGGCGAAACGGTCCGACGATCGACGGCGGCGTTGAGGAAGGCGAGCTGACGATCCTGCGCCGTGGGCGTCGCCGGCTGCGGCGCGAGCCCAAGGCTGGTGAGATCAGGCGTTGGCGGGGGCGCTACAGCTACCGAACCGGCGCCTGCCGCGGGCGCGGTGCGGTTCTCCGTTCCGGAAAACAGGCGGCTCGTTCGGGCCGTCTCGATCTCCTGAAGCCGCCGCTGTTCCTCGGCACTGAGGCCCGGATTTGGCGTCGCTATGCCGGGCGCCGGCACCGGCTGGCCGCGGTTCTGCGCATCGAGAATCGGCCGGCCGAGGTCGCCCGGGAGCGGCGGTCCCAGCCGAGGCACGCCGCTATAGTCGCGCGGCAAGCCGGCCAGGCCGTCGGCCGTGGAGCGGTTCTCCGTGGAGTAGAGCTCGTCCGTGGGCCCGCCGCCGTCACGGGTCTGGAGCGCATAGATCAGCGCGCCGCCGAGGCCGACGCTGGCCGCAAGACCGATCCCCGCCAGAACCTTGCGCGACAGCCGGGTGACGCGTGGCGCGTCAGCACGTAGTCGCATGGGATCGGCCGCCTCGACGGCCGATCCTAGGAGCGGCGCATCCACTTCCTCTTTCGGGGCCTCATTGTCGCTCACGACGCCGGTCTCCCGTCGGTGCGCACGATCCGGACGCGTCGCTGTGAATCACCATTGCCGAAGCGCAGCTCGGCGGCCGCGAACAGCCGATCGACGATCATGTAGTTGCCGCGCACCCGGTAGTTCACCAGTTCGGAGGTGTTGCCCTCCGGCCCGACGACGAAGAGCGGCGGCATTTCCCCTTGTGCGATGCCGCGCGGGAATTCGATGAAGACCTGCCGGCCGTCGTCATAGGCGCGCAGCGGTCGCCACGGCGCTCGGTCGCCTTCGATCGTATAGCGGAAGTTGATGTTGGCGAGATCGACGCCGGTGGCGACGGGCCGTGTGGCCTGGGCCTCTGCGTTCTGCTGGCGCAGCGCGATCAACTGGTCCTGCGGATACTGCCAGGAGACAGACGCCATGTAGGTCCGCTCGGTCGAGCGCAGCTCCATATGGTAGGTGCGCAGGTTGGTGTTGATGAGGAGGTTGGTCATCAGGTCCGGGCGCGATGGCTTAACCAGGATGTGGACTTGCAGTGTCGCGCCCGCACCGCTCTGGGTGTCGCCGATGATCCAGCGCACCGTGTCGCCGGCGGCGACCGGGCCGGAGCCGACGAGCTGCTCGCCGGGCTGCAGCGCAATGTCGGTGATCTGACCGACGGCCGTATAGACCTGATAGAGCGCGCCGCCCGTGAAGGGATAGACCTGCATGGCATTGATGAAGCCGTCGCGCACCGGCTGAATTCGTGCTGCCGCATTGGCCTGGTTTACGCGGGTCGCCGGATCTGTGGGCTCCGGCGTCCGGCGCGATTCCTCTACCGGCTTCATTTGACCCGGCAGCGGGAGCGGGCGCGGCAGTTCGACAATGGTGACGGGCGCCGGAGGATCGACCGCGATCATAGCGGGCGCCGCGTCGTCGTAGGAGATTTCCGGTGGCTTTTGCGTTGTTACGCAGCCGGCGAGCACTGTCGCCGCGAGCAGGACAAGCGGCAACGCGGATTTGCGGAATGTCGGATACGCGGTTGAGAGTAAGGCCGGATTTCCGGCTTTACGGAAAGACGGCTTCATTGCCCAAGCTCCCGTGACCAGTTGATGGCGTTGACGAAGATGCCGAGCGGGTTCTTCCGCAGGCGTTCGGCGTCGCGCGGCGGCTGCACGACGACAGTGAGGATCGCGGTCCAGCGCGAGGTTTCTGCGAGCGAGCCGTCCTGATATCGCCGCTCCGTCCAGGCGACACGGAAACTGTCGGGCGACGCCCGGATGACGCTGGAGACATCGACGGCGATCTGCTGTTTACCGACCTTGGTGAAAGGATCGTTGGATCGCGCATAATCGTTGAGCGCCAGCGCGCCACGATCCGTTGTGAAGTCGTAGGCACGGAGCCAGTTCTGCCGCACGATGATCGGGTCGGCCGGGATCGAGCGGACCTGCTCGGTGAAGCGGGCCAGATGCCAGGCGATCTGGGGATCGGTCGGGCGATAGTCCGCGACCGCGGGCGCTACCGCCTGCGACTGGCCGAGCCGGTCGACCTGCACCACCCAGGGAACGATTGTTCCACGCGCCGATTGCCAGACCAGCGCCGCCGCGAACCCGCCGGCGAGAAGCAGCGAGCCGAAGGCCATGAAGCGCCAGTTCTTCGCCTGCACGCGGGCTGAGCCGATGCGGTCGTCCCAGACCTGGGCGGCCTTCTGGTAAGGCGTGTCGGGCTGAGGCGTCTTGCCGTAGTGGGTGGAAGGTCGTTTGAACATCAGCGGTCACTTTCGGAGAGGTTGACGGAAGAGCCGCCGCCATGGGCGTCGCCGGAGCGGACGGCGTGGGCCGCGGCCTGGACGCCATGGGTCATGCTCTGGGAGCGCTTCATGCGCTTGGCCCATGCGGGCGCCCCGCTCGCGGCGGCCGACGAAGACGACGCGGCTTCGCTGGCGTCGCCGCCGATGGTGCCTATGGTCGAGGATCCGCCCGTCGCTTCGAAGGCCGACTTGGCGCCTTCCGAGAAGCTGGAGCGCATGCTCTCGCTGGCGCGGGACGCGGCCCGGCGAAGCGGCGACGTGGCGGCGCCGGCTCCGGCGCTCGCGACGCCGCCGACACCGGACGCAACACCGGATGCGCCGGACTGACCAGCGGAAGCGAGGCTGTAGGCGGTCGAGGCTCCGCCCGCCATCGCGGCGCCGCCACGAGCGGCAGCAGCGGCTCCTCCAGCCAGGGCAGCGCCGCCGGACGCGACGGCGCCGACAGTCGCTGCGCCTGCCGCGACCATGCCGCCGGCCGCCAAGCCGGTCCCGATGGCGGCTCCCGCGCCGAGCTGCGGGCCGCCGGAGACGAGACCGTTGGCGATACCCGGACCGAAGATGCCGAGGCCGAGCAAAGTGAGCGCGGCCAACACGATCGCCATCGCCTCGTCGATGGTCGGCGTTGCGCCGCCAAAGCCGGCTGTGAATTCGGAGAACAGCGTCGACCCGATGCCGATGATCACCGCCAGCACCAGCACCTTGATGCCCGACGAGATGACGTTGCCGAGCACGCGCTCGGCCATGAATGCGGATTTGCCGAACAGGCCGAACGGGATGAGCACGAAGCCGGCCAGAGTCGTCAGCTTGAACTCGATCAGCGTCACGAAGAGCTGGATCGCGAGGATGAAGAAGGCGAGCAGCACCAACGCCCAGGCAAGGAACATGCAGGCGATCTGGATGAAGTTCTCGAAGAACGACCAGTAGCCCATCAGGCTGGAGATCGACTCCAGCAGCGGCCGCCCGGCGTCGAGCCCGGTCTGCGCCACCTTGCCGGGCCGCAGGAGATCGGCAGTGGTGAAGCCGGTGCCGGATGCCTTCAGGCCGAGGCCGGCGAAGCTCTCGAAGATGATCCTGGCGAGGTTGTTCCAGTTGCCGATCAGGTACGCGAAGACACCGACGAACAGGGTCTTCTTGACCAGCCGCGCGAGAATGTCGTCATCGGCGCCCCAGCTCCAGAACAGGGCGGCGAGCGTCACGTCGATGACGATCAGCGTGGTGGCGATGAAGGCGACCTCGCCGCTCAGCAGGCCAAAGCCGCTGTCGATGTAACGAGTGAAGACCTCGAGGAAATGGTCGATGACGCCGGTGCCGCCCATGATGTTATCGGGCCTCGCCGGGTTTGGGCGCCATCACGGGCGCTGTTTCCTTGCGGATAGGATCGTCTTCGGCTGGCGCGGTGGTGGCTGAACTCGCGGTCGGCCGGGGCGACTGCGGGGACTCGGGCAAGCGCTCGGCGGGCCGTGCGCCGGGGGCAAGGAAGCGCTCGCGGTTTCGGGCCCAGGCGCGCAGACATGCCGTGTCGCGCGTGCCCGCCTCGCCGAGGAACTGGCAACGGATCAGCTCATCCCGAAGCGGATCGACCGAGGCGCTCTCGGTCGGGCGCGCGGACGGGGAAGCCGACGCCTCTTCCTTCCGGGTCAGTTCGATCGCGGTCGCCGTGATGGCGACTGCGACGAACACGACAGCGCCGAGCCGGGCGAACATCTTTCCGTCCATCGCTCCGCCCTCAGTTGCCGTTGTTGAACATCTTGGCGTTGCCCGGCTGGTAGCCGGCGCCGGGCGTGAGGAAGCGTCGGCGCTGCTCACGGCCCTGTTCGGCCGCGGCCGCCTGCTCGGCGGATTGCAGCGACTGCGCGCGCCCGTTCGCCGCGACGACCGCGGTGAGGTCGGCGAGTTGCTGCGCCTGGAGAGCGAGGAGCTGGTTGCCGGCCTGGCTCGCCTGCAGCGCGCCGGTCGCGCCCTGGCTCTGGCCGATCAGCGCCGACATCTGCGTGCGGTTGGTGTCGATGTTGCCGACGACGCCGGCCTGCACCCGCATGGCGTCCTGCAGCCCGCCCACCGTGTTCTGCCAGCGCTCGCGCGCCTGGCTGACGAGCTGCTGATCGGTCGCCGAGAGCGAGGCGTTCCCGTAGGTTGTCTGGAACGCCCGGTCGATCTGCTGGACGTCGAACGCGATGCTCTGCGCTTGGGCAAGAAGCTGTTGCGTCCGCTGCACGGATTGCTGAAGCTGTTGGAGCGAGGAAAAGGGCAGGCTTGCGAGGTTGCGGGCCTGATTGATCAGACCCTGCGCCTGGTTCTGCAACGCGGTGATCTGGTTGTTGATCTGCTGCAGTGACCGTGCCGCGGTGAGGACGTTCTGAACGTAGTTCGTCGGGTCATAGACGACCCATTGCGCGGCGGCGGGCTGGACGAAGACCGGCGACAGAGCGGCTGGAAGCGACAGAATGGACGCGGCGAGAAGCGCCGCGCGGGAGCGACGGACGATCATGACGATATCTCCAGGTTGGTGAGGTCGGGGATCAGGTCGGCGGCCCAGGCGACATCGCGGTGGCGCAGCCAGGCGGACAGGAACTCGTCGCGGCCATGCTCGGCCATAATCCGCGCGATGGCGGTCTGGTCGGTCTTCGACGACGCCGCGCAGAGCGCGAGGGCAACGTCGCCCAGCCCCAGCTCGAACAGCCGGTTGCCGCGGCGCGACTGGCAGTAGTAGTCGCGCTTGGGCATGGCGCGGGCGAGGATCTCGATCTGCCGGTCGTTGAGCCCGAAGCGCCGATAGATCGCCATGATCTGCGGCTCGATGGCGCGTTCGTTCGGCAGCAATAGCCGGGTCGGGCAACTCTCGATGATCGCGGGCGCGATCGCCGAACCGTCGATGTCGGAGAGGCTCTGGGTGGCGAAGATGACACTGGCGTTCTTCTTGCGCAGCGTCTTCAGCCATTCGCGGAGCTGGCCGGCGAAGCCTTCATCGTCCAGCGCCAGCCAGCCCTCGTCGACGATCAGCAGCGTCGGCCGGCCGTCGAGACGGTCCTCGATGCGATGGAAGAGATACGCGAGAACGGCCGCGGCCGCCCCGGTGCCGATCAGGCCCTCGGTCTCGAAGACCTGGACTTCCGCTTCACCGAGGCGCTCGCTTTCGGCGTCGAGCAACCGGCCATACGGGCCGCCGACGCAATAGGGTTGCAGGGCGCGCTTGAGCGTCTGCGACTGAAGTAGGACCGACAGGCCCGTCAGGGTTCGCTCGGCGACCGGTGCGGAGGCGAGCGAGGTCAGCGACGACCAGAGATGCTCTTTCACCTCCGGCGTGATCGTGATGCCTTCGCGCATCAGGATCGCGACGATCCAGTCGGCGGCCCAGGCGCGCTCGGGCGTGTCATGAATACGGGCGAGCGGCTGGAGCGAGACGGAGGTTTCCGCGCCGTCGGTCAGGCCGCCGCCGAGATCGTGCCAGTCGCCGCCCATGGCGAGCGCCGCCGCCCGGATTGAACCGCCGAAGTCGAAGGCGAAGACCTGCGCCCCGGCGTAGCGACGGAACTGGAGCGCCATCAGCGCCAGCAGCACCGACTTGCCGGCGCCGGTTGGGCCGACGACGAGCGTGTGGCCGACGTCGCCGACATGAAGGGAAAACCGGAACGGGGTGGAGCCTTCGGTCTTGCCGAAGAGCAGAGGGGGGGCTGCAAAATGCTCGTCCCGTTCCGGCCCCGCCCACACCGCTGAAAGCGGGATCATGTGGGCGAGATTGAGCGTGGAAATCGGTGGCTGCCGAACATTGGCGTAGACATGGCCGGGCAGCGACCCGAGCCAGGCATCGGCGGCGTTGATGGTCTCAGCCATCGCTGTGAAGTCGCGGCCCTGGATGACCTTCTCGACCAGACGCAATTTCTCGGCGGCGATGCGTGGATCGTTGTCCCAGACGGTGACGGTCGCGGTCACATATGCTTGGCCGGCATAATCGGCGCCGAGTTCCTGCAACGCCATGTCGGCGTCGGCCGCCTTATTGGCCGCGTCGGTGTCGACCAGGGCGGAAGCCTCGTTGGTCATCACCTCCTTCAAGATGGCGGCGATCGACTTGCGCTTGGCGAACCACTGCCGCCTGATCTTGATCAGCAGCTTGGTGGCGTCGGTCTTGTCGAGCAGGATGGCGCGCGTCGACCAGCGGTAAGGGAAGGCCAGCCGGTTGAGGTCGTCGAGCAGACCCGGAGTCGTCGCCGTCGGGAAGCCGACGATGGTCAGCACGCGGAGGTGGGCGTTGCCGAGGCGCGGCTCGAGCCCGCCGGTGAGCGGCTGGTCGGCGAGCAGCGCATCGAGATACATCGGCGTTTCGGGCACGCGCACGCGTTGGCGTTTGGTCGAGACGCAGGAATGCAAATAGGTCAGCGTCTCACCGTCATCGAGCCAGCGGCATTCCGGCATGAAGCCTTCGACGAGCTGGAGGACGCGGTCGGTGCGATCGGCGAAGCCGCGCAGGATCTCGTGGGGATCGACGCCCTTTTCGGCCTTGCCCTCGTAGAGCCAGCTCTCGGCACGCGCGGCGTCCTCGGCCGGCGGCAGATAGACGAAGCTGAGGAAGTAGCTCGACTCGTAGTGCGAGGCGTCTTCCTCGAAGTCGGCCTTGCGCTCGGCGTCGACCAGGGCCGATGCGGCGTCGGGAAAGCGGCCGGCCGGATAAGCGTCCACGCCATGGCGCTGCGCCTCGACGAAGATCGCCCAGCCGGAGCCGAGGCGGCGAAAAGCGTTGTTGAGGCGTCCGGCCACGGCGACCAACTCGGCGGCAACCGCGGAATCGAGATCGGGACCGCGAAAGCGCGCCGTGCGCTGGAGCGATCCGTCTTTGTTGAGCACGACGCCATCGCCCGCGAGCGCCGCCCACGGCAGGAAGTCCGCGAGGCGGGTCGAGGTGCGGCGATATTCGGCAAGGTTCATCATGGCGGGACCTTCAGACGCTCAGGTGGCCGGGGATGCGCAGGTGCCGGCGCACGACATCGACGAACATCGGATCGCGCTTGGCCGCCCAGACGGCGGCGAAATGCCCAACCACCCAAAGGCCCAGGCCGACCAGCCAGAGGCGCAGGCCGAGGCCGAGTGCCGCGGCCAGCGTGCCGTTGAGGATGGCGATCGCGCGCGGCGCTCCGCCGAGCAGGATGTGCTCGGTCAGCGCGCGGTGAACCGGCACGGTGAATCCGGGGACCGGCTCTTCTCCGGCAAACTGGGCCATCAGACGAGCGCCCCGCCGCCGAACGAGAAGAAGCTCAGGAAGAACGAGCTGGCCGCGAAAGCGATCGACAGCCCGAACACGATCTGGATCAGCTTGCGGGCGCCGCCCGACGTGTCGCCGAAGGCGAGCGTCAGGCCGGTGATGATGATGATCATCACCGCGATGATCTTGGAGACCGGGCCTTCGATCGACTGCAAGATCGATTGCAGCGGCGCTTCCCACGGCATGGAGGAGCCGGAGGCGTGAGCGGCGGGCGCCAGCATCATGCTGACGAAGGTGACAGAGGCGACCGCCGCGATGTGACGACGAATGCGCAGAGCGTGACGGATCATGAAGGATCTCCTGTGTGGACGGGGGCTGCGGGGATGACGCGGTAGTCGCCGTCGGGACCGAGGCCATCGACACGGGCGAGTTCCACGAGGCGGCGGTGCGAGCCGCGGCCGGCGAGGACGGCGACGAGATCGATGGTCTCGGCGATCAACGCGCGCGGGACCGTGACGACCGCTTCCTGGATCAACTGCTCCATCCGGCGCAGCGCGCCGATCGCCGAGCCGGAATGGATCGTGCCGACGCCGCCGGGATGGCCGGTTCCCCAGGCCTTGAGGAGATCGAGGGCTTCCGCGCCCCGGACCTCGCCGATCGGAATGCGGTCTGGACGAAGGCGCAGCGACGAGCGCACGAGGTCCGACAGCGAGGCGACGCCGTCCTTGGTGCGGAGCGCGACGAGGTTCGGCGCGGCGCATTGCAGCTCGCGGGTATCCTCGATGAGCACGACGCGGTCGTCGGTCTTGGCGACCTCGGCCAGGAGCGCATTGGTGAGCGTGGTCTTGCCGGTTGATGTGCCGCCGGCGACCAGGATGTTCTTTCGCTCAGTGACCGCGATGCGCAGCGTCTCGGCCTGGCCCTCATTCATGATGCCGGCGGCGACATAATCGCCGAGCGTGAAGACGGCGACGGCCGGTTTACGGATGGCGAAGGCCGGGGCCGTAACGACCGGGGGCAGCAACCCCTCGAACCGCTCCCCCGTCTCGGGCAGCTCGGCCGAAACCCGAGGGCTCCCGGCATGAACCTCCGCGCCGACATGGTGGGCGACGAGGCGGACGATGCGTTCGCCATCGGCGGGGGACAGCCGCTCACCCGTGTCGGACAGACCTTCGGAGAGCCGGTCGATCCAGAGTCGCCCGTCCGGGTTGAGCATCACCTCGACGACGCTGGGGTCTTCCAGAAACCGGGCGATCGCGGGGCCGAGGGCGGTGCGCAACATGCGCGCGCCTCGGAGTGTCGCCTCGGATTGCTGGTGAGAAGCCGCCATGTCGTCCCCTTGCGTTCAGGGACCGTTTGGCCGGCCCTGGATCGGGGATCAGTAGAAGAGGCAGGAAATGGGGCGTTGCAACAACCAGAGTATGGTCGTCGTAGCCTGGCGTGGAAATACAGGTGAACGGCGGAACGACCGAATACTTGAGATCGATTGAATGAAGACTATTCGGCCTCGTCGACGCCGGGAACGTCTTCGGAAATCTCCTGCCGGAGCTTCGGGCCCTTGGCGAGTCGGCGGCCGAGCGCGACCACGAAGGCGTCATAGCGCTCGCCTGCCTTGGCGCGGGCGGCGGCCTGCGCGGGTTCCGGTAGCGGCGGATTGGTGGTCAGCCAGAAACGCACGAACACGGCGAGCGTCTCGACCGAGATGCCGAGGTCGCGTTCCATCCGGGTCATGCGGCGGTCGAGCTGGTCGAGGCGCTTCGTGGTCGCCGCCTCCTGGCGATCGGCGGCGTCCGGCGACATGAAAGAGGCGATGGCGGCCTCGGCGATCAGCGAGCGCGACTGATCCCGCCGCGCGGCGTAGTCGGCCAGGCTCTTCATCACGTCGGGGTCGACATAGACGGACAGGCGCTGCTTCTTCGGAGTCTTGATCATGGCGAGCCTCACAGATCGACGCCGTCGCCGGGATCGAGCGACGCCTGACGGGCGATCTGGCGCATGGTCCGGTCCATCCGGCTGATGCGGGCGGTGTCGTCCTCCATATCGTCGGCGGGGTCGGGTGCGAACTCGTTGTCGATCGGCTCCTTCTTCTCGATGGTCTTCGCCTTGTTCAATTCGGGCTGGTGGCGACGCTCCGAATCCGTGGGATCGTCGTCATTGTCCCGTCCGTCTCGCGGCTCCTGCTCTTCGATCTCGAGACGCGGTGGCAGCGGCAGCGCGCTCCAGTCGTCGGGTCTCGCGTTCTTCGGTTTGGTGAGCACGGGCGGCGGCAGGATGCGTTCCTGGAGTCTCGCATCCTCGTAGTAGCGCGCCTTCTTCGCCAGGATCGGCGGGGCGCCCGCCACCATGACGATCTCCTCAGTGGGCGGAAGCTGCATCACTTCCCCCGGCGTCAGCAATTGTCGCGCGGTTTCCGAACGCGAGACCATCAGATGACCGAGCCATGGCGAGAGCCGATGGCCGGCATAGTTCTTCATCACCCGCATCTCGGTCGCGGCGCCGAGTGCGTCGGACACTCGCTTGGCGGTGCGCTCGTCGTTGGTCGCGAAACTCACTCGGACATGGCAGTTGTCGAGGATCGAGTTGTTCGGGCCATAGGCCTTCTCGATCTGGTTCAGCGACTGCGCGATCAGGAACGCCTTCAGGCCGTACCCAGCCATGAAGGCAAGCGCGGACTCGAAGAAATCGAGGCGGCCGAGCGCCGGAAATTCGTCCAGCATGAGGAGCACCCGATGCCGATCCGCCTTTGCATGCAGATCCTCGGTGAGCCGTCGCCCGATCTGGTTGAGGATCAGGCGGATCAGCGGCTTGGTGCGGTTGATGTCGGACGGCGGCACGACGAGGTAGAGTGTGGTGGGGCGCGCGCCGCCGACAATATCGCTGATGCGCCAATCGCAGCGCCGCGTCACCTCGGCCACCACGGGATCGCGATAGAGGCCGAGGAACGACATCGCGGTGGAGAGAACGCCGGATCGTTCGTTGTCGGATTTGTTCAGGAGCTCACGCGCGGCGCTGGCGATGACGGGATGCGTGCCGGCTTTGCCGAGATGCGCCGTCTTCATCATGGCGGCGAGCGTGGATTCGATCGGGCGCTTCGGGTCGGAAAGGAATCCCGCGACGCCGGCCAGCGTCTTGTCGGTTTCCGCGTAGAGGACATGAAGGATGGCGCCGACGAGAAGCGCGTGGCTGGTTTTTTCCCAATGATTGCGCTTCTCCAGCGAACCCTCGGGGTCGACCAGGATGTCGGCGATATTCTGGACGTCGCGTACTTCCCATTCGCCGCGGCGCACCTCTAACAGCGGATTATAGGCCGACGATTTCGCGTTGGTCGGATCGAACAGCAGCACCCGGCCGTGCTTTGCGCGGAAGCCGGCGGTGAGCTGCCAGTTCTCCCCCTTGATGTCGTGGACGATCGCCGAGCCAGGCCAGGTCAGGAGCGATGGCACCACAAGACCGACGCCCTTGCCGGATCGGGTTGGCGCGAAACACAGCACATGCTCCGGCCCGTCGTGACGGAGATAGGCGCGATCGAGCTTGCCGAGCACCACGCCGTCCGGACCGAGCAGCCCCGCGCCCTTCACCTCGTCGAGGCGAGCCCATCGCGCCGAGCCATAGGTCTGGACGTTCTTCGCCTCGCGGGCGCGCCAAACCGACATGAGAATAGCGACCGCAATCGAGATGAAGCCGCCCGACGCGGCGATATAGGCGCCCTCGACGAAGATCGACGGCGCATAGGCGTCGTAGAAATACCACCACCAGAAAAACGCCGGGGGATAGTAGACGGGAATCCCAATCAGGCTGAACCATGGTTCACCAAGCTGCGGCTGGAAGCCGAGCTGCCAGGTCGTCCACTGCGTCGCGGCCCAGGTCGTGAACAGCACGATCAGTATGACGATGAGGATCTGGCCCCAGAGGATTTTGGTGGCGGACATCGTTGTCGGTCCCTTCTGTTCAAGATGACGGGCGGGCTAAAGTCCGAGCCCGCGTTTCCGGCCGAAGCTCCAGTCGATGCCGCCGTCGCCGCGGGCGATGCCGGAAACGTGGCGGCCGAGTTGCTTTTCGAGCGAAGGTGACCAGGGCACGAGCTGGAAGCCGAGCCCGTCGTCGATCATCGCGTACCGGCCGGACGCGAGCGCGAAACGCTGCCGATAAGTGCCGGCGACATACTCACCATTCGTGGATCGGCCGAGCGTCCGTCCGGTCTCGGCGGCAAGCTTCTCGCCGAGGGCTTCCACATCGCGGCGACGAAGCGTGTCGATGAGGTTGCGCGCGAAGATCACGCTACGCCCCTGGCGCTCGGCGAAACCCTGTTCGATCAGATGCTCCGCGCGTCGATCCAGGGCGCCGCTCACCTCCGCGCCGAATCCCCCGCCGCCGAGCGCGACGGGCTCGCGGGCGATCGCCTGCCGATCAAGCCAGGTCGCGCCTGTCGCAGAAATCTGGCGTTCGATGGAGAGGTCGGAGCGGACAGCGAGCGCCACGCGTCGTCGCCCCTGCGCATCGTCGAACTTGCGCAGTGCGACGATGGAGCCCGGCGCACTGTCGCCCGCCGCATCGAGGTCGGGCAGCTTGATGTGATGGGTGCGGCCATCGACGCCGTCGACCACGGCATAGGCCGTGCCCTTCAACTCGTCGTCGAGGCCGCGATCGACCAGACGCCCGATAACCGGATCGTCGAGGCTCTCGCCGGCCAGCACGTAGCTCGATGCGCCACGTTCGATGCCCCGCTCGGTGAGCCCGCGATGGATGCGCTTGATGATGTCGCCGCGCTCGCCCAATTCGCGCAGCGTCGCCTCGGCGTTCTCCGCCATCACCCATTGGCCCGGGCCGATCTGGTCGGCGAGGCCGAGGGATTCGAGCTTGCGTAGCCGGCCGACCTTGAGGGCATGGAATTCGTCGGGTTGGCGGTCAGCGTGCGGGGCGAGATCGACGACGCCGGTGCGATAGCTGTCGCGCGCGAGCTGGCGGTCAAGATTGGTCCAGCGCTCGCTATCGATCTGGCGCTCGAGTGTCCGCCGGATTTCCTGATCGGTGCGCGGACCCAACTCCTGGGTGATTAGATCCTGGGCGCGAGCCCGCATGCCCTCCTTGATGTAGTCGCGGGAGATGACGAGGTCCTGGCCATCATCGGCGCGGCCTCGCACGATGACGTGGATATGCGGATGCTCGGTGTTCCAGTGATCGACGCCGACCCAATCCAGTTTCGTGCCGAGATCCTTCTTCATCTGACCCATGAGGTCGCGGGTGAAGGTCTTGAGGTCCGACATCTCCACCGCATCCTCGGGTGAGACGATGAACCGGAAATGATGCCGGTCGTCCTCGCACCGCTCCACGAAATCCTTCGCATCGACGTCGTCGGCTTCCGGGCCGAACAGATGGGCTTTCTCTCCATCACGGGTGACGCCCTCGCGCTTCAGATATCCAAGATGGGCGGCGAGCGGCGCGGACCGAGCCGAATGCCGGACCACACGGGTCTTGATGACGGCCCCCCGCGAGCGGCTGGTCAGCAGCCGGTTGGCCTGGACGCTGGCGCGCACGCCACGTCCGAAGCGTGAGCGATTGCCGGAGGTGATCTTGCCGGAGCGGGAGACACGGCCGCCGGCCTTCTGGGCGGCGGCGAGCGCCTGCGCGATGAAGGGCCGCGCGCGCTGATTGCCGGATGAGCGGATGCGGCCAGGCCGGATGCGGAAATCGTCCTCGCCGCTCATGGCAGGGAACCCGCACATCGCGCAAAAGCCCTGAGATCCTTATGAAAACGCGGAAGCCGCAGGCTGCGCCAGTCAGGCGCGCCTCGCGAAATCGTCGCGTAAACCCTTGAAAACACACGACCGAACCAAGGCGCACCTCGCGCCCTTTTATCCCGCCATCTCCCGGTCGTGTTTCCATCCTCCCACCTTCGCACCCTCCATGACACGCCATGACACGCCAGACTTCGAACCGCAGGTAATCCCCTCATCGCGGACCTTCCTCGCCGGATCGCGCGACGAACAGGCCGTTTGACCGCGGCGTGATGGTGGAAGGATCGCGACCATGTGCCGTAGCCAGATCGTCGCCGGATCGACGATTGGGCTGCTCAGGATCGGCGGTCGATGGGCGTTCGGACTGCCCGACGAAGAGCGGCGCGCGTGTCCACGAACGCGGGTCGGCGACAGCGACCCTGATAGCGCCGGAAAGATCTTCACCGCCGATAAAGGGCGCAAGCGCGGCGACATAGGCGCGTGTCTCGGCCGGCAGCGCGCGGCCCGCAGCGAGATATTCCTCGTAGCGCCCGGGCCCAGCATTGTAGGCGGCCAGGAAGCCGGGCGATCCGTAGCGGTCGTGCATCTCGCGCAGATAGGCCGCGCCTCCAAGAATGTTGTCGCGTGCGTCATAGGGATCGCCGCCGAGCCGATGGCGGATGCGCAGCTCGGCCCAGGTCGCCGGCATGATTTGCATCAGTCCCATCGCGCCTGCGGGGGACAAAGCCCGCACGTCGCCGTGGCTTTCAACCCGCATCACCGCGCGAATCCAGCCCTCCGGAATGCCGAAACGCTGCGAGGCCTCGGCAATGATCACCGCGTAAGGGTCGGCGATAGTGGCCCGTTCGATCGGCGCACTCTGCGCGAGCGTGGCGGCAGGCAAGGCGGCGATCGAAAGAAGGCCGGAAAGGAGGAGGAGGGCGGAACGGCGGGCGACCTTGGGATGGCCGGCGGCGGAGCGGTGGCGAGTGATCGGCATGGCGTCACTCCCGCTCGCCGCGCTTGGGCGGACGATTCCAGTGCAGCGACCACGATGCTTTGTCGGCGTCGGATCGGAACAGGTTGGCGCGGACCGGCTGCATGAAGACGGGATCGTCGAACAGCAGCGAGAGGTATTCGCCGGCCTTCTCTCCGGTGCGCTTCCAGGCGGCTCCAACCTCTGGGCCCACCTCAGCGCCATCGCCGTCGTCGCCGAGATGAACGCGGTAATCCGGCGCATTCTCGGCATCCGACGGATCGGCCGGAACGAGGGTGAGCTGCACGTCGAGGGTGAGCGTGCGAAGGTGGCCTGAATATCCGGACTTCGTGCGGGTGAACTCTCCGATCTGTGGCATTGGTGGTCCTTTCTGCGGTGGGGTTGATGAGATCCGGCGCGATCAGCGGGTCGGAGCGCGCCATTCGTAGCGGCCAGTCCCGTCCTCGTCGGTCCAGAGCGGGGTGGCGCGGCCGATGATCGAGCTGGCTTGAATCGGCCCGAAGTAGCGGCCGTCGAGGCTGTCGCGGACGTCCCAGTTCATGAGGAAGACCTCGCCGCTGTGGATGCGGCGGCAGCCCCGCCAGACCGGCAACGGTCGGCCGAGCCGGTCGCGTTCGAGCGCCGTACCCATCGCGTTGCCGTCGACGGTGATGGCGCCGCCGGTGCGGCAGACTTCTTGCCCGGGAAGGCCGACGACCCGCTTCATCAGCGGCACACCGCGCGGCAGGTATCTGCGTTCAGCCAGGAAGCCAGCGAGCGGATCGGGCGCGTCCACGGCGACCAGGTCCGTGACTTCGAGGTGCTCGGCCGGATGGATCGCGTAGAGGCCGATCGGCGTACTGGCCGATGCGTTCCAGATCAGCCTCGGCGCGACATGGACAAAGGACAGTCCACCGATCGCGAGCACGCAGAAGTACGTCGTCATGACGTAGCCGAAGCGGGTCATGGCGCGACCCTCCGGCGCTGGAGCCAGGCGTCATGGCGCTCGCGGGTGTAGGCGCGCGGTTCATGGCCTGCGCTCAGACGGTTGTGGACGTGTCGCCAATGATCGGGCGCGGCGTCGATCGGATCGATGCCGAGCGCCTCGATGGCGTCGATGAACTGGAGCACCCGCTCGACCTTCGGCCAGCCCTCGACCTTGAGCAGGATGTCGCCGCCAGGTCGGACGAACGGCAGCGTCTGGAACGGCTCGCCGGATCGAACCGCGCGCACGATGTCGATGCGCGAGATGACCGTGCCGAAGTCGTTCGCGGCCCAACGGACGAAGGCGAAGGTCGTGTTCGGGGCGAAGCCGACGATGCGCCTGCGCCGGTCGAGGATCTGTTCGTGAACCTCGCGGCCGAACCTGATCCAGTGCTCGATCTTCTTTTCGAGCCAGGTCAGTTCGACGAGTGTGGTGAAGGGTGCGGCGACGGCCGGCAACGGGCCGCCGCGCACGCGGTGGGCCGCGTTGCCGGTCATGGATTATCTCCTTGGCTCTCGGGAAATTCGCGGGCGAGCAGGTCGCGCAGCATGTCGGCGACGGTGACACCACGCCCAAAAGCGGTGATCTTGATGCGGCCGCGCAACTCCGGCGTGACGTCGATCGTCAGCCGGGCGGTGAACGTCGAGGCGTCATCGCTTCGGCCCGGCGCCGTCTCGGATTCCTTTATCCAGTCCTCGG
Source organism: Aurantimonas sp. A3-2-R12 (assembly GCF_036016755.1). NCBI lineage: Bacteria > Pseudomonadati > Pseudomonadota > Alphaproteobacteria > Hyphomicrobiales > Aurantimonadaceae > Aurantimonas > Aurantimonas sp. A3-2-R12. The sequence goes on from NZ_JAYXIH010000013.1 coordinate 61,371, forward strand.
CGGTGCCGGGACGTGCGGCGAAGCCGCGCTTCGGGGATCGCCCGTTCATGGCGCGGTCCTCCCGACCTCGGTGGCGAAGATCGCGATCTCGCGTGCTGCCGGGCTGTCCTCGTCTGTTTCAAAGACGAGGCGGCCCGATCGCGCGGCATCGGCGAAGGCGACGCGCTGGCCGATGGTCGTGGCGAGCACGGGCGGATCGTGATCGGCCAGGGTCTCGGCCGTTTCGCGCGCGATGACGGTGCGCGTGGCGCAGCGATTTAGCACGAAGCGGGCGGCGAGCTCCGGACGGTAGATCAGCGCCTCCCGGATCAGCGACAGCATCTCGGCTGACGCCCAGCCATCGAAGGGCGACGGTTGTACGGGGATCAGCGCGAGATCGGCGGCGAGCAGCGCCGAGCGCATCAGCCCAGCGATACGGGGCGGCCCGTCGATGACGACGTGATCGGCGTCACGCGCCAACTCGGGCGCTTCGCGATGCAGCGTGTCACGCGCCAGGCCGACGACGCCGAACAGCCGCGGCAGACCTTCATGCGCCCGCTGTTCAGACCAGTCGAGCGCCGAGCCCTGCGGGTCGGCATCGATCAGCGTGACGCGCTTTCCCGTTCTGGCCCATTGTCCGGCGAGGTGCAGCGCAAGCGTCGTCTTGCCGACGCCGCCTTTCTGATTGAGGAGGGCAACGATCATTGTGCCCCCCGAGATTTCCGGTCGAAGGGCAGTTCGGGGAACGCAGGGGTATCGGGGCGGGCGGCACCGGATTTACTGAAAGACGTGGTGCGTTTGAGCTTGCCAGGTAGCTTCGATGTTCTGGCGTTACTGCCACTGTCGTTTTTCCTTGAATCCGATTCTGGGCGGCGCTGGATTTTCGAGTCTTTGCACGACTTTCTGCATGGTGTGATTTCCCTTGAATCATTGACTGGCTCCTTAAATCGTGGACTGGCTGCAGCGGCTGGGCGTAGACTCACCTCGCACGATGGTGAGTCGGAGGGATCGATGAGACGCATCCCGCTCAGTCGGCGTTCGCACATCACAGGCTTTCGGCCGGTTGATGGAGAGGCGGTCGAGCACGAGAGTGCGCTCGAACGGGATTTCGTGCTGCTGACGAACTTTCTCGACGCCGGCGCCGTGATTGCCTCGCAGCCGATCACAATCGAGTTCCAGGATGGCGCACGGCTGCGCCGATACACGCCGGATTTCCGCGTGATCTGGAGCGACGGACGCTCAGAGTTGGTCGAGGTAAAGTACCGCGTCGATCTGCGCGCCCAATGGGCGCGACTGCGGCCAGGCTTTGTTGCGGCGCGGGCGATGGCGAGAAAGAACGGCGGACGTTTTCGCATCGCGACCGAGCGCGGCATCCGGGGACCTCTGCTCGACAATGCCAGACGGCTGCTACCGCTACGCAAAGCGCCACTCGATCCGGCAACATCCGAACGCGCTTTGGGAGCCGCGCGAACGCTCTGCGAGCCGACTTTCGGGCGTATCGTCGATGCGATGTCCTGCGACCGTGCGATGGCGCTGGGTGTGGTTTGGCGGCTCATCGCGCGGGGCGTTCTCAAAGTCGACCTCACCGCGCCGATACACCCCAATTCTCCGGTGAGATTGACGTGAGTGGCGCGGTCGACACGCCCGATCTTGCGGACGTTCCCTTTGCTGATTGGCATGAGGCGCGTCGTCGTTTTGAGGTGATCAGTGTTCTGGCAAAGGCACCGGAGCGGACGCGAAGCGATGCCGAGGGGGCTGCTCGGACGCTCGGCTGCAGTGCCACAGTCGTTTATCGACTGCTGTCGCGCTATCTCGCCGACCCGCGTGTAACGAGTCTCCTGCCAGGCCGCCGCGGACGGCGACAGGGCCAGCTTTTTCTGCCTGCAGAGGTCGACGAGGTGGTGCAGGCCGCCATTGACGGGATCTTTCTCAGCCGTCAGCGGCCCCGAGTCAGCGATCTGGTGACCGAAGTGCACCGGCGCTGCCGGACGCTGGGACTGCCGAAGCCAAGCCGCAAGGCAATCAACCTGCGGATTGGACAACGTGCGTCGGTCGAGGTGTTGGCAAAGCGATCCGGCGGCAAGGCCGCACGTGATCGCTTCGGACCAGCGACGGGTTCTCTGACGGCGCCTTGGCCACTCGCACTTGTTCAGATAGACCACACGCTGGTAGACGTGATCGCGGTCGACAGTGTCACACGACAACCGATCCAGCGGCCGTGGTTGACCATTGCAATCGATGTCCACTCGCGCTGTGTCGCGGGGTTCCATTTGGCGCTCGAACCGCCATCCGCCACGTCGGTCGCGCTGTGTATCGCCCATGCCGTTCTGCCGAAGGCCGGCTGGCTGATGGCGCGTGGTGTCGCCGGAGATTGGCCTGTCCAGGGGTTGATCGAGCGGTTGCACCTCGACAACGCCAAGGAGTTCCATTCCGAGGCGCTGAAGCGCGGCTGCGAGCAGTATGGGATCGCCGTCGACTATCGTCCGGTAAGGACGCCGCACTATGGCGGCCATATCGAACGGCTGATCGGGACCATGATGGGCAAGGTTCACCTCTTGCCTGGCACCACTTTCTCGGATGTTCGTGCCAAGGGAGATTGGAAGCCGGAAGACACGGCGGCATTGACGCTTGACGAGATCGAACGCTGGCTCGCCCACGCAATCGTCGGTGTTTATCACCACGATTTGCATCGCGGGATCGGCACGACGCCGGTCGCGGCCTGGGAGCGCGGAATCCTGGGCGATGGACAGGTCTCGGGCCGGGGCATGCCAACCGCAATCGACGATCCGCGCCGCTTCCTGATCGACTTTCTGCCGATGGAGCGGCGGCTTGTCCGCCGCGAAGGCGTGTTCCTGCATTCGATCGGCTATTGGGCCGATGTGCTGCGCACCTGGATCGGCGAGCGGGAGCGGATGATCGTTCGGTACGATCCACGCGATCTCAGCCGGGTCCATCTGCTCGCACCCGACGGACGCTACTATGACCTCAGCTATCGAGATCTGCGTCGGCCGGCGATCAGCCTGTGGGAGCATCGACTGGCGCTGACGCGGTTGCGGGACGAAGGCCGTGCCGAGATCAACGAGGACGCTATCTTCACAGCAATTGACGCAATGCGCGGTATTGCGGAGCGCGCCAGCGCGGAGACCAAGACTGCGCGTCGTCAACGAGAGCGGCGGCTTCGCCTTGATGGCGTGGTGACAGAACGGCGTCCAGCCGCCAGCGCGGTTGAATCCGCTCCAACGATCGAGCCCCTGCCCGCCGATCAGCGGTTGTTCAAGAACGTGGAGGAATGGACATGAGCAATCCCTCCTACCCGCATCTGCTGCCGCAGGTTCGCGCGCTCGCCGATGCGCCTGGCGAGATTCGCATCCAGCGCATCCGCGCAGATCGGTGGATCGGCTATGCACGGGCGGAAGCCGCCCTGGCGGCGATGGACGATCTTCTGACGTTCCCGAAGCGCACCCGTATGCCGAACTTGCTGCTGGTCGGCCCCAGCAACAACGGCAAGACCATGATCGTCGAGAAGTTCAAGCGCGCGCATTTGCGCGATACCGTCGATGCCTCGGAGGGTGCTATCTCGGTGCCCGTCTTAAAGGTCCAGATGCCGCCGGCGCCGGACGAGCGGCTGTTCTTTGCTGCCGTGCTGGAAGCGCTAGGCGCACCCGATCGCAACCATGATCGGCTGGCGGTCAAGCAGGATATGGCGATGCGGATACTGCGCGCGACGGATGTGCGGCTGCTCGTCATCGACGAGGTCCACAACATCTTGTCGGGCTCGCGGGCGCAACAACGTCGCTTCCTCAACCTGCTGCGCTGGCTCGGCAACGAGCTACAAATTCCGCTGGTAGCCGTCGGAACCGCGGAGGCGTTGCGCGCAATCCAGAGCGATGACCAGCTTGCCAACCGGTTCACGCCGTTCGGCTTGCCGCCATGGCGGTACGATGCGGAGTACCTGCGGCTCCTCAACACGCTGGAGGCGATGCTGCCGCTGCGCGAACGGTCGGGCATGGAAGAACCGGTCTTCGCGCAAAAGCTGCTAAGCGCCGCGGAGGGCATCCTCGGAGAGGTGGTCAGCCTGGTCACGACTGCCGCGGTGGCGGCCGTTGCCGCCGGCGAAGAACGCATCCGCATCGAAAAAATCGACGACATCGGTTTCATTCCTCCCACGGAGCGCCGACGTGTCGCCGGCTGATATTTACGAAGTCGAGTTTCTCGATGCGGAGATAGTCAGCGCACCGCGGTCGCTGCCGGCACGGATTGCACCGATACCGGACGAAGCGCTGGCGTCCTGGTTGCTTCGGTTCGCCGAACCGTTCGGTGTCTCGCCGGAAGCCTTGTTGCTTGGTGATGGTGAGATCGGCTTGACGAGGCACCCGGATTGGTGGCGCAAGCCCGATCCCCTCGTCGTCGCGGCGCTTGTGCATGGCACGGGGGTGTCGGGAGAGCTGATCCGTTCGCTCAGTTTCAACGATTGGGCTGATGACGGGCACGACGACGCTGTGCCGGAACGGTTTAGCCGTCAGCGCTTCACGGCTGAACGGCCGTCGCACCAAACGGGCCGCATCGGGGTCTGTCCCGATTGTTTTGCCGAAGACGAGGCTCCCTATGTCCGGCGTACATGGACACTCGGATGGTTGGCCGCATGTCCAAGACACGGCACGCTGTTGGTGCGAGCCTGTCCCCAATGTGGAGCGAAGCTGCGCCTGCCGGCATTGTCGTGTGGTGAGCACTTTGCACCGGATCGCTGTCGGCGCTGCGCACATCGGTTGACCCGCATGGCGACCCTGCTCGCACCGGAGCCGGTCTTGCGGTTTCAGCGGCGCATGATCGAAAGCCGACCAGCCGGTGTCGTGGATTTGCCGGAGATCGGCAAAATCGGCTGGCCTGTGGCCGCGGCTCTGTTCGACGCATTGCTGGGCACCGTGTGGATCGACACCAAGCAGGCTGCCCGCGACGTGCTCTTTGCGCGGATCGCTCGCGATCTGAGCGCAGCGCCGTTGGGAGAACCGGCCGACAGCTATCAGAGTCTGGCGATCTTGGCATGGATGTTCGAGGCGTGGCCGGCACGAACGCAAGCCGCACTTGCAATGTTGCACGCCGTGCGCCCGCGCCGGCAGATGCTGCGCTGGCCCAATCTTGATCCAGCGACACGCGATAAGGTCGGGGCGTTGTTCCTGACGGCTTGGCCGGATGAGCGGAACGACGGCGAACGCGGTTGGTGGCGTGCCTGGATCGATAACTTGCCCCAGACAGGCGAAGAGCTGCGCGCGCAAGCTGTCCGTGAGCGGCTGCCACATCGTCGCGCCCGACTCATGGCGATCGCAGATGTACGCGAGGGTCTGTCCGTCGAGGCCGCCGCCGAAGTCGCCGACGTTCTCCCGCGAACTCTGCATCGCTGGATCAAACGCGGCGCGCGGGGCGGACTCGAAGCTGCACTCGAACGACCGAGTGGACAGCTTTCCGGATTGCAGGCCGCTCAGCTGGCCGAGTGGATCGCCGCCGCCTCGCCCGATGAACCGCGCTGGCGGGTAAACCGTGTGCAGAACGAAGCACTGCGGCGCTTCAGGGCCGAGATCACGATCTATGTCGCGGATCGGCTGTTGCGCATGCACGGTCCATGGAGACGTCGCAGGATTCTTTTGAGAAGGAGGCTCACCGTTGCGCCGGTCTACGATTAAAGGGACACCAGTCCACGATTTAAGGAGCCGGTCACTCATTTTCGGCCCCCAGTCCACACATTTGGGGAAACCGACAGCCACCTTCGGCGGAGTTTTCAACAACGCCGCGCGCTCTATAAGAGTTAGATTCTGTGTTAGATTCTAAGTTAAGGGCGCGATTTTCGCTTGCTGTCGAAGGGCTTAACCCCTGTTTGGGTTCCCGATAGCACGAGCCTGCGGTTCCCGATGGCACGATAGTGCGGGTTCCTGATAGCACGAGGCCGTCCACAGGTTTTCCACAGGGCGATGGCTCGAAAGCGAGCAGCACCCGGCCGCCGATCTCAACCTCGATGAACAGGGTGTATCCGGGCAGCGGCTGGCGGCGGACGATGTCACGCAGCTCGAAGGCAAATCGCTTGAAGGGCGAGAGGCTGCCGGACTTCAGGTAGAGATGGCGGAAGTCGAAGCGCCAGCCGGCGCGCTGGCGGCCGCCATGCTTGCGCACGATCCGATAGAGCCAGCGATCGAGCCCGCCCGTCAGCGAAAAGTAGTCGCGGTCGATCGTGAGCACGAGGGCATCGTCGAGGACTGCCTGGTAGAACCAGTCGGGGACGATCAGTTCGATGCCGGCGGGACGGCCGCGCGGGTCCGTGCGCTCGACCCATTCGTTGATCCAGGAGAAGCGGTGCCGGCGACCCTCGGCGGGCTGGCGGATCGTCGTCGCCACCGTTGTCGATTGCAGGCGATCGAGCGCCGCCTTGAGGCGCTGGTAGTCGCGAGCGCCGACGCCACGTCCGATGAAGGTGAGGATTTCGTAGGGTGTCGCCGCCATTAGGCGCGAGGTGCGCAGCCCGGCGTCGCGCGCCTCGACGAGCTGGCTCGCGGCCCAGATCAGGATGTCGGCGTCCCAGATGGTCGCCATGCCGTGATCGGGCACGGCCTCGACGCGGATGGATACGTCGCCGGCGACGAAGTCGATCGGCTGGGTCCGATGGGATTTGGAGAGGCTGAAGAAGGGATAGGCCATGAGATCCTGCGCGTCTCGGGGTGCGAGATCGCCGCCGCGCGCACGGAACAGTTCGAGCTGTCCGCGTTCCGACAGGGGGCGATGGCGCACCGGCATTGAGGGAACCGCCGCGACGGTCAGCGGGCGTGCCGGCCGGCAAAGGCGGGCGGCACGGTCTCGTGGCGCTTGGCGGGCAGGACGGTGCCGCGAGGATCGGAGGTCGAGGTGACGGCGCCGCGGTCGGCCCAGGCCTGCAGGTCGTCGATCGCGTAGACGACGCGCCCTCCGAGCTTGCGATAGCCGGGGCCGGTCCCGTAGGTCCGGTGCTTCTCCAGGGTGCGGCCGGACAGGCCCAGGAATCGGGCGGCTTCGGGAGTACGCAGGTAGCGTGGCGGCAAGCCGGTGAGATTAGGGGACATGATCGGGCCTCCGTGGGGTTCGTTGAGGCCGCTGGCGATCAGCGGCGGACGAAGGTCACGGTGGCGGAGAAGCGCCGCGCGGGGGGATGGCGAAGAAGGGCCAGCTAAATTCGCACCCCCTGTCGGGAGACAATGCGTGTCAGGACTTGCGGCGATGGCGCAGAAGTTTGCGATAGCCGCCGGCGATCATGGCGAGGCCGTCCTTGACGAGGTCGATGGTGCTGTCTCGCAGCGCCGAGGTCTTCCAGGGATCGGCGGCTATGCGCGATGCGCCGAAGATGATGTTGGCGATCTCGCGGTAGCTCGCCCCGTTTGTGCTGCCGTCGACGGCTTGCAGCATGTGACGCAGCCGTCGGCGCTGTTGAGCCGTCAGGCGCGTATCGGGGAGGAAGGGGCGATGGTGCAGCACGCGCCAAAGCCGCGTAACGGCGTCGATGCGATCGAGGCCGTCGGCGTCGAGCGGAACAAGTGCCGCGAGCGGCTGATCGGGCTGAGCGTTGCCGAGCAGGAGAATGGGGATCGCCGCGGCACCTTCGCCATGGACCAGGCTTAGCCCATCTTCGCTGAGGCGCGCGCTGGCAATATCCAGATCAGGTGGGGCAGCGTCTTGCATGCCCGGCAATGGCGGGATCGCGGCGAGCATGACTGTGCCTGGGTCGGCTTCCGGCGCCCAGAACACCGTCGTTTCGGTGGCGCTGAAAGTTGGGCTCACAAGGAAATTGCAACCCCCAGCGCATCCGCACCATCTTCGTCAGGCGCTGACGGTCCGTGTCGGGGCGTTCGACTTCAGCGTAGTCGCGCTGATAGCCGGCATTGCGGCGCAACCATTCCCAGGCGAGATCCGGGGCGACGAGATCGTCGACAAAGTCGTATATTGGTGACGACCTCCATCGGGATGTATCCAGAGCCATCTGCGTCTCCTCCAGACTCGCATGTCACGAGCATGTGTGGACGCACACGATTCCCGGTTGAGAAGGGTCCGTGAACTATCGGAGCCGGCATCGCGCGATGCCGCGGCGGCATCGCCCGGGTCAGTGACTGCCTTCGTGAACGAGCTGACGATAGCCGCGCTCGGTCATCCAGCGGGCGCGGGCGAGATGGGTGTTGTGGATGAGACGGGCGCGCTCCGGCTCTCGGTCTGGGTCGATGCCGAAGAGGATGGGCACCGCCTCGCGCCAATCCGCACCGTCGGCATCCGCGTCGAGCAGGCGCAGATAGAGTTTCATATGCGCGCGATCGTAGCTTGTGAGCGACGGGCTCTCCGGTGGCTGGTCCAGGAAAGCTTCTTGTGTCACGCCGATCCTCCGCAGCTAATCATAACTGCTTCTGCATCCATTGTTAACCATATTGGGTTTGGCGTGCAGTGAAAGGTTCGGAAAGATATCGCGTCATGCGCGGAGCATCGCCACCCTGGTCCGTGCGAGAGGCTAGGACGAGCTGAGGGAATCCACCTTCGAATGAACAAGCATCACTCCTTCCCCCTGGTCGGAGGTCATGAAGACGATGCCGCTGCCCTCAAGCGTCCGGCGCACCTGATCGCGCGTTGTCTCGTACACCTTGACGTCGCTTTCCGACTCAAGGCGCTTCAACGCGGTCAGGGATACCAGGGCCTTTTCAGCGAGCGTCTCCTGCGTCCAACCAAGCAACGCGCGCGCGGCCCGCGTCTGTCGGGCGGTGATCATGCATGATCACCTCCTACAAACCCAAATACGCACGCCAGAACTACGGCTAAAATAGTCGTTCTTGGCCGATTTGGCGAGAGGAAAGTGCCGCACAGAGCAGGTATTTGGCTAATCACAGCCGAACTGATTCGGTCGCCCGGCAAAGAGCTTGGCCCCGCCCGGGGGTATCCGGGCGGGGCGTTGCTGTGGCGGCTTATTCGCCCCGGCGGCTGGGGCGGGACCAGATGAGGCTGTAGCCTTCGTCCTCGTCGTCGAAGAGGTTGGCGTAGATCGGAGCGTTGAAGCTCGGATCGTCCAGCTTCACACCCAGATAGTCGCGGCCCTCGGTGGACCGCTTGGCCCAGGCGGCGCCGATTTCCGCGCGGCCCACGAAGATCCGGTGGGAAGGGGCGTTCTCGCTGGCCTGGCTGGCCTCGGGGACGATGCGGACGCCCTTGGCCTGGACGCTCAGGGTGACGATCTCGCCGACGAACTCGTTGGTGCTGGTCTTCTTGAAGGTGCCGATGGTGGCCATGATAAGTCTCCGTTGCTCTCTGTTTCGAGCCCGCGCCCATCGCGGCCTCGATGGCGATCGGCAGGCCGGAGGCGATCGACGGCGCATCGCTTGCGACCGCAGCGTCAGCGGAGGATGGCGACAGGCGACTTTCTTGTTTCGCGAGGAATGACGGCGTAGCCGGCAGGGGAAGAAAGTCGATCGGCGCCGTTGCGTCATAGGCGATCGAGGCTTCAGCCGTCCTTCGGCCAGATCAAGCCGTTGAGAGGCCGCGGGGGAGCGCGCGACCCGACAGAGGACCGTCAGGGGAGACTTGACCCACCGACCTGACCCGAAAGCGGACCTGGCACGCGGCGCGCGTCGGTGGTGCACCCGCTCCCGCCGGAGCCCGCGCCTGCATCGCCCTCTATCCGGCCAGCGCGTCAGACGCTCCCTCGTACCGGGTTGGTAAGCTGGGCACGATGTCGTCGAACGGCCGGGCTTCAGCCTCCACCACTTGCCGCGAAGGCGAGATGTGAAGCGGGTTCGAATCCGATTCATGGCGGCGACAACCATTACGCTTCCCAGGACAGGATGATGCGGCAGCGCGCCTTGTCTGGACATGCCCGTCGCCAGGATTGACGATCAGCGCCGTGCGAGCGCGTGCCCGGATTGACCAGGCGGGGCCATCGCGACCAAGCGCGTCCAGGCTGTTGCGCCAACGGCGACCGCGCCGATCACCGAGAAGGCGATTTGCCAGCCTTCGGAGGGCATGGTGAGTTTGGTGAGGCCGAGTGTGGCGTGATAGCCGGCGACGGCGGCCGGAGCTGCGAAGGCGAGGGCGATCGCCAAGCGGATCCACATCGAGCGGACGGACGTGAAGATGAATTGGGCCAAGCCCCACGTCACCCCGGCCGCAAAGGCGCCGACCAGCACCCCGCCGATGGGTCCGGCGCCGGTGTCGTAGGCCCATAGGCCAACGGTGACGCCGGCAAAGAAGGGCAGCGCGTAAACGGCGAGCGTGAATAGAAGCCAGCAGAAGAAGCCGATGCCGGCGACTGAAGCAAGAATACCGAGGGCGATCATGATGGTGGTCTCCGTGACAAAGGGTCGAACGGCCGCGCCTCCACCACCACCGCGACGCAATGCTGAATATAGCCGAAGATGAGCGGCGGCGGGAGCGGAAATCCGGTGGGACTTCCGCTTCCACGGCGAGGCCGGCCCCGGTCAGGGGGCGAAAGGATCGAACTCGTGCACGATGGCGGCTGTATCGCCGTCGTACTCGTTGGCTGGCATGACGCCGAGGCTGCCGTCGCCGGCCTGGAAGATGATGATGGCGACCATGAGGGTGGTGGCGAGGCTGAATGCGAAGGCTTGTGCGTCGTTGAGGGACATTGTTCCGGCTCCTGTCTTGGAGGCGGGGGGCCATCCCCCGCGCGACAGGCGCCCGATGTGTCCAGCCGAGGGCCGCGATCACCGCGCAGGCAAAGCCGAAGCGGCGGCATGCTCGCATAGCCGACCCTTCACGGGTTGATGGCGTCAGGCCCTCGGCTGGATCAAGGATCAGCGCATTTGGAAGCGGGGGTGGTTTTCCGTCCATCTCAGGAGCCTTGGGGCAGGCCCTCGACGATGCTTCGGTCGGGAGCTGACTTGCCGCGCTCTTGGTCGTGATGCCGCCGTCACGGTTGGCTACAGTATCGGCAAGAACAACGGTGGACAGGACGAGTGATGACAAAGCGATCTGAGAAGAACGACCTGCCGGTGGGCCGGGTACGGCGCTATCTGGAACCGGGTCCGATCGTACTGGTGTCGTCGGCGTGGGAGGGAAAGACCAACATCATGACGCTGGGCTGGCAGACGGTCATGGAGTTCACGCCTTCGCTCGTCGGCTGCATGATCTCGAGCGGCAATCACAGCTTCCAGATGATCAGAAACAGCCGCGAATGCGTCATCAACATGCCGACGACGAAGCTCACGGACACGGTGGTCGGCATCGGCAATACGTCCGGCGCCGAGATCGACAAGTTCACGGAGTTCGGCCTGACGGCCGAGGACGCCCATGAAGTCGGAGCGCCGCTGATCCGCGAATGCCATGCAAGCTTCGAATGCCGCCTGCACGACGATGCGCTGGTCGAGAAATATAACTTCTTCATCTTCGATGTGGTGAAGGCTCATGTCGCGGCGTCGCCGAAACATCCCGAAACGCTGCACTACACTGGTGACGGCGTGTTCATGGTGTCCGGCAAGATCATCAGCCGCCGGTCGCGGTTCCGGCCGGAGATGTTGTGAGATGACGGCGCTCACGCGCCGCCTCTCTTGCGGAAGTCGAACAGCTTGATGCCGAGCTTGCGGGCCTTGTCGGCGAAATTGTCCTGGATGCCGGTGCCCGGGAAGACGATGACGCCGATCGGCAGGACGTCGAGCATGGCGTCGTTGCGCTTGAACGGTGCGGCTTTGGCATGCTTCGTCCAGTCGGGCTTGAAGGCGACCTGTGGCACTTTGCGCGTGTCGGCCCACTTCGCGGCGATCAGTTCGGCGCCCTTCGGCGATCCACCATGCAACAGGACCATGTCGGGATGCTTGGCGTGGACCTTGTCGAGCGTCTCCCAGATCAGCCGGTGATCGTTGACGTCGAGTCCGCCGGTGAAGGCGACCTTCGGGCCGGTCGGAAGCATCACCTCGGTTTCTGCCCGGCGCCTGGCGGTCAGGAAGTCGCGGCTGTCGATCATCGCCGAGGTCAGTGCGCGGTGGTTGACCTTCGATCCGGAGCGCGGTCGCCAGGATGAGCGGGTGTGGCGCTCGAATTGCTCGGCGGCCTGGTCACGCATCAGCTCGAAGGCGTCGCGGCGTTCGAGCAGGGTCTGGCCCTCGGCGATGTGGCGCTCCAGCTCGACCGATTTCACCTCGGAGCCATCCTGTTCGCGTTGGCCGCGACGTTGCGCCTGCTCGTTGTCGTCCAGCTCGCGCTCGATCCGGGCGGTGGCTCGGTGGAAGAGATTGACGGTCGACCAAAGGATCTCGTCGAGGTCGGGTTCGAGGCGAGTTTCAGCCATGCTCGTGATCAGGGCGTCGAAGATATCGGCGATGGCGCCGGCGACGACGTTGCCCTCGGGGAGCGGCCTCGGGTCGGGTTCGTCCTGGAAGGGGCGGTAGCCGTAAAGCTGCAGTTCGGACAGGAGGTGGTCGGTGGGGGATGAAGCATGGTGGGGCTCGTAGGTGTCGTCGAGATCGGCTGTCATGGGGCTCGTCCTTCGTCGGGTGACCGCGACCGCCGCGGCCTTCATGGCGACGAAAGGCGGCGGGCGGCCCCGACCTGCACCCGGAGCGACGCGCAGGGCCGGAGCGTCAGCGGAGGATGGCGAAGGCCGGCTATTTTGTTTCGCGCTGCAAAGCCCGAAGCCGGGGTCCCCGCGCGGCTTGCCGCGTGGGGTGGAAAGGGCGGCGGAAAATAGCCGGGCGCAGCCATTGCCGGTCGGGACTGCTTGCCGCCCCGATCGCCCTCTCAGAAGGCCGTGGTCGCGGCTCTTTCCGATGGCAGGTGGAGGGGCCCATAACCGATGCGAGACACCGGCCACGACCATCACTTCACGTTCCCGTTTCGACCTATGCCGCCATCTGCATGAAGCGGGCGACGTCTTCCGGTGCGATCTGAACCCGCACCGCCGCCCGAAGCGCATCGATGCCGAGCGTGCGGAGATCTTCGTTGAAGTCCCCGAGCCGTGGCGACAGGGTGATCGCCTCGATTCCGACCGCCTGCGCCCGTTCGACCAGGCCTGCCATCGCGTGATCGCCGGCAGGATCGTCGTCGCGAGCGATGTAGAGCCGCCGCAGCGTCGCCGGGAACAGGATGGCGGCGAGATGTGCGGCAGAGAGAGCCGCCGCCATCGGCATGTGGGGCAGTGCCATTCGCAGCGACAGCATGGTCTCGATGCCTTCCCCGGCCGCCATGACTTGCGTAGCGCGGTCGAACCGGACGGCGTTTCCGAGAAGGTCTCCCATCGCCCGCCTCGGCGTTTCGATCGGCGCCTTGCCGCTTCCGTCAGGCGACAGCCAGGTGCGGTGCGCGCCAGTGATCCGGTTGTCGAGATCGGTGACGGACGCGATCATCGCCGGCCAGGTCTCGGTCGGGCTGAAGCTGTCCGGGCGATAGTAGCAGCGTGGATGGAAGCGCAAGGCTCCGGTTCCGTGCAAAGCCGTAATGCCGCGTTTGCGCAGATACGTCTCCACGATGGTGCCCGTAATCGGCTGCGACATGGAAATCAGCCGCCGTGCTGATTCCGGCGATCCCGCCGGTGCGGATGACGGCCGGGGCCGCGGCTGAGGGTCGGGCTCGGGTTGGGGCAGGCTGAGGAAACGTCGGGCCTCGTCGGCGACATCCTTGAAGTCGAGCAGGCCGCAGCTCTCGCGGATAACGTCGAGCAGATCGCCATGCTCGCCCGTGGCGGCGTCGGTCCATTTGCCCGCCGCGCCCTTACCGGACTCGGCTCCCTTCAGCCGGACGAACATTGAGCGACCTGGATTGTTCTGGACGTCGCCGACCAGCCAGTAGCGGCCTTCGCGCCGACCGTTGGAGAGATATTCGCGGCAGACGGCCTCGGCGTTGCGGCCGAGACGTTGCGCGAGATCGGAAGCGTCACGGGCCATCATACCGCCTCCCGTTCGGCGATCCGCGCGAGCGGATAGCGTCCGAGCACTTTCGCCAGAATGGCGGGGCCAGCGGCGTCGGTCGGCACGAACATGCGCAGCTTCCAGGAGATGATCTCGTGGAACAGGCCGTAGGTGCGCAGGCGATCGCGCATCGTGTCGGTGAAGCCGGACAGTTCGATCCGGTTCACGCCCATGACACGGACCCTGCGAAGCTGGAGCCCCTCGGCGAGATCGAGAATCGTCTTGCCATCCATCAGCGCCGTGAAAGCGACTTCGGGGCTCAAGGTGCTGCTGCCCGTTGCCGTCGCACCCGCGACCCACGCGGATGAGACGCGCCGGCCGACGATGCGTTCGCCGGTGTCGGTCTGGAGCCGATAGACGCGTGTCGATTCATTCGGCAGGCGTTTCCAGATTGGCAGTAGCAGCCCGGAGACGACGTGGATGATGCTGTCGGTAAACGTCGGCACCTCGGTCAGCTCCGCCTCCCAGGCGCGAGCGAACACCTGGCGGTCGGCTTCGGCCCAATGGGTCTGCGGCATCATCGCCAGCGGCATGGCGGGATGCTCCATCGGTCGGATGAGCCGGACGCGGCGTTCGACCTCGCCGTCGTCGAGCATCAGGCTGCTGGTCGGAACCTGTACGGCGGCGCGGCCCGACTGCCCATTGATAAGCAGCACCGCTCGGGGATCGGTGAGGTGGTTCAGCGCTTCGTCCAGCGTGACCGGTCGGTTGCGCTCGCGCTGGGTGATGGTGAGAAGCCGGGTATCGGCGGAGGTGCCCGGATGGGTGTAGATCGCCTGACGGTCGGTGACGACGAAGCTCTCGGCGGTCAGGGTCTCCAGCCCGACGTCATAGACGCCCGACGCGATAGCTCCCTCGATGCGAGACGACAGCAATTGCTCGAACGCCGTGAACAGGATGTTCTGCAGGTCGATGGTGAGAGCCAGCAACCGGTTGAGGAAGGTCGTGATCGGCGGCAACTCGTCCTTGATGCCGCTCGAATCCATCAGCGACAGGCCGGTCGCATCCTCGAACATCTGCAGTGAGCAGCCCTCGACCTTGCCCCGGACCAGCAACAAGTAGAGCTGGCGCAGAGCGTCGCGGGCATAGTGGCTCTCCAGATTGTCCTCGGGCCGGAACAGGCCCTGGCCGCCGGTCTGGCGCTGGCCCTTGGTGATGGCACCGAGGGTGTCGAGTCGACGGGCGATGGTCGAGAGGAAGCGCTTCTCGGCCTTGACGTTGGTCGCGATCGGCCGAAACAGCGGCGGTTGCTGCTGGTTCGTGCGATTGGTGCGACCGAGACCCTGGATGGCGGCGTCCGCCTTCCATCCCGCCTCGAGCAGATAGTGAACCCGCAGCCGGCGGTTCTTCGCCGACAGCTCGGCGTGATAGCTGCGCCCGGTGCCACCTGCCTCGGAAAACACGAGGATGCGCTTGGCGTCATCCATGAACGCCTGCGTCTCGGCGAGATTGGCGGAGCCGGCGCGGGTCTCGACCATCAGGCGGTCGACGCCACCGGCGCCGGTCTTGCGGATGATGCGCCGCGAGCGACCCGTCACCTCGGCCACCAGGTCGGTGCCGAAGCGCTGGACGATCTGGTCGAGCGCGCCGGGAACCGGGGTCAGCGACGCCAACCGCTCGATCAATCGGTCACGCCGGGCGACAGCCTCGCGGCTCTCGACCGGTTGGCCGTCGCGATAGACTGGCCGCGATGACAGCTTGCCCTCGCTGTCGGTGAACGGCTCGTAGAGCTGCACCGGGAACGAATGGGCAAGATAGTCGAGGACATACTCCCGCGGCGTGATGTCGACCTGGACGTCGCCCCAATCTTCGGTCGGGATCTCGGCCAGGCGCCGTTCCATCAGCGCCTCGCCGGTGGAAACGATCTGGATGACGGCGGCGTGGCCTTCTTCCAGATCGCGCTCGATCGACCGGATCAACGACGGCGTCTTCATGCTGGTGATCAGGTGGGAGAAGAACCGCTGCTTGGCGCTTTCGAAAGCCGAACGCGCGGCGGACTTGGCCTGCGCATTCAGGGTGCCGGTCGAGCCGGTGATGTTGGCCGCCTGCATCGCGGCGTCGAGGTTGTTGTGGATGATGCCGAACGCCGCGGCATAGGCGTCATAGATGCGGACCTGTTCGTCCGTCAGCGTGTGCTCAAGCAATTCGTATTCGACACCTTCGTAGGAGAGTGACCGAGCCGCGTAGAGACCGAGCGCCCGGAGATCGCGCGCGAGCACCTCCATCGCCGCGATGCCGCCGGCCTCGATCGCCTCGACGAACTCGGCGCGGGTGGCGAAGGGAAAGTCCTCGCCGCCCCAGAGGCCGAGGCGCTGGGCATAGGCGAGATTGTGGACCGTGGTTGCGCCGGTGGCCGAGACATAGACGATGCGTGCGTTGGGCAGGGCGTGCTGGAGCCGAAGGCCCGCGCGGCCCTGTTGCGAGGCGGCTTGGTCGCCGCGTTCTCCCTTGCCGCCGGCGGCGTTCTGCATGGCGTGGCTCTCGTCGAAAATGATCACTCCATCGAAGTCGGAGCCCAACCAGTCGACGATCTGCCGGACGCGCGAAACTCGTCCGTCGCGCGCGTCGGAGCGCAGCGTGGCGTAGGTGGTGAATAGGACACCTTCCGCCAGCCGGATCGGTGTGCCCTGGCGAAAACGCGAGAGCGGCGTGACCAGCAGGCGCTCCATGCCGAGCGCCGACCAATCGCGTTGAGCATCCTCGATCAGCTTGTCGGACTTGGACACCCAGACGGCGCGGCGGCGGCCTTTCAGCCAGTTGTCGAGCAGTATGCCGGCGACCTGGCGGCCCTTGCCGGCGCCGGTGCCATCGCCCAGGAACCAGCCGCGACGGAAGCGGGCGGCGTTCTCGGCGTCGTCGCGCGCGGCCGAGACGAGGTCGAACGTCTCATCCACCGTCCATGATCCGGCGAGATGACCGGCATGGGCCTCGCCTGCGTAGATGACGCTTTCGAGCTGGGCGTCGGACAGCAGGCCGTCGCTGACGACGACGGGCGGCAGGTGCGGCCGGTAGGTCGGCGTCGGCGGCGCGACCGAGGCCATGGCCGCCGACTGCACCAGCTTTGTGGGGTGAACCTGAGAGCCGGGAATACGGATCGCCTGCAATCCGTATTCCTCATAAAGCGCCTCGGTGATCCGGCCATCCTCGACCGGCTTCCAGTCGACGGTCTCATAGGCGAGTTCGACGCCTTCTGGCTCCGCCGTTCGCGCTGTAACGGAGGACGGGCGCATCGCNCCTCGGTGATCCGGCCATCCTCGACCGGCTTCCAGTCGACGGTCTCATAGGCGAGTTCGACGCCTTCTGGCTCCGCCGTTCGCGCTGTAACGGAGGACGGGCGCATCGCGTAGGCGCGCACGGTTCGAGGGATAGCCAAGCCGACAACCGGCGCCACGGTGGCGGCGAAAGGCAGCCTCGGCGGGATATGATCGGCGACCCAACCGAGAAGCGTGGCGACGTCGGGTGCGACGCCCGGTGAAGTCGGGAACACGCTCGCATTGTCGGCCGGAGCCTTGTCGATCACGGTCAAGCGGGTGTCGATGGTTGTGCCGTGTTTGGCGTAGATCGCGCCATCGATCGCGGCCGAGAACACGACGCGCCCGCAGTCTTGCAGCCGAATGAAGGCGTCACGCCAGGACGGGCTGTCGGGCGAAAAGCTCGCCCCGGTGATGGCGACGAGGCGGCCGCCATAGGGAAGGCGCGACAGGGCCGATGCGACATGGCGCGAGGCGGCGTCCGCCATTCTGCCCTCGACATTGGCCATCACCGAGAACGGCGGGTTCATCAGCACAACGCTCGGAGTGACGCCGGCGTCGAGATGGTCGTCGATCTGCGCCGCGTCGAAGCGGGTGACGCCGATGTTCGGGAACAGGTGGCCGAGCAGCCCGGCGCGTGTCTCCGCCAGCTCGTTGAGGACAAGCGATCCACCGGCAAGCTCGGCCAGAATGGCGAGCAGGCCAGTGCCAGCCGAAGGCTCCAGCACGCGGTCGGCCGGTGTGATCGCGGCGGCAACGCTCGCCGCGAGCCCCAATGCGATCGGTGTCGAGAACTGCTGGAACGTCTGGCTCTCCTCGGAGCGGCGGGTGTGGGTGGGGAGAAGGCCTGCCAGCTTGCCGAGCATCGGCAGCATGGCGGTGGGCGACGCGGCTTTGGCGCGGATCGCCGGGCCAAACTTGCGCAGGAAGAGGACCGTCGCCGCCTCGCAGGCGTCGTAAGCGGTCTTCCAGTCCCAGGCGCCGGACGCGTCGGAGGCGCCGAAAGCGGTCTCCATCGCTTTACGCAGCATGGCCGCGTCGATGCGACGGCCCTGTTCGAGATCGGGGAGGATGAGCCGAGCCGCTGCAAGAATGCGAGCGGCGGGGTCAGTGTCGTCGAGCGCCGCGGGAAGGCGCGCGGCCGGAATGGCGGACGCGGCAGTGGAAGAAGTCATCATGGTGTGAAGCCTCGGGAGAGCGGGGACGGATCGAACCGCGGGGCGCTCTCTCTCGACCCCGTCGGCTCAAACCTGTCCCGGCATTCCTCTTCCTCTCAGGCCGCGGCCCTGACGCCGCGCCACCACGCGATCCGCTCGTCGCGGCTGGCATTGGCGAGCCGGCGCAGCAGGTCACCGTGGCAGGCCAGCGGCGCGCAGAAGCAGACGAGATCGCGACCGCGCAGCTCGTCGAGCGCCCGTAGCAGATGATGCTGATCGGCAAGCCAGCGCTCGTGCTTGGCGATGACGGTGGCGCGATCGCCGTCGGGGCCGATGCGGAATGGATTGCCCCACTTGCTGCCCCGGCCGATGTAGACGGCCCCGGCAGGCACGCCGACCTCCCGTTTGTTCAAAACCCTGCACATCGCCGTCACCTCCTGATCCCGTTGCGGCGACCTGTCGGCCGGGCGCGGTCAGGCGGCGTCGGTCACGCGAGACCGGATGGGCGATGCGGTAACGGCTTGCCCGTTGACCGGCGTTGCGCCGCGTCCAGACAAGAGAGCCGTCATGGGATCGAAAGGGAGGCGAGTGTCAGGGCGAGAGCGATAAGCGGCGTGCCGACCAGAAGGCTATTTCTGTCGCGGGCGCATGGCGGTAGACTCGGGCCTTCATCGCAAGGCACGCGCTTCATCCTGCCCTCGGCCGAGTTGCGTCCGCGCCATCGAGATAGGGCCAGTCGCAAGGAGGCGGACTATGAAGGGCAGCGTGATCGCAATTGCCATGGTGGCTCTGGTGATAGGGTTCGGAGCTGGATTTGCTCTACGGCCCGTCCTTGCGCCGGCGGGAGTATCGGCAGCGGCAGCCGCCGGCGTTGCGCAGCCAACGGAAGAGGAAGCGATTGCGGCGGTTCGGCGTCACAAGCTGTTCACGGGCACGTCGCTTACCAGCGCGACGCTGAAACTCGGCGACTGCTCGCCCGGCGGCATTGGGCCGGGCGTCACCTGCATGACGCAACTCACGATGGATGCCAGCAAGCCCAACGCGACGCCGCAGAACCGCCCCGTCGGTTTCGCCCGCGTCAATGGACAATGGGAAGTCGCCGTCTGGTAGCCGGTCAGCCGGGCGCGACGCCGTTGGTCTCGCCGGACGGCTCTGGCGGACGATAAGCGTCGTAGGGATTTCCGTCCGCGAGATGGCCGAACGGTGTGAACACATAGTCGCCGTCGTCCCGACCCACGGCGCAGATCACATAGCGCGGCTCGCCGGTCACGGTGTCCGTGCATTCCATCAGGGCGAGACTGCCGTCTTCTGCCGCGCGCAGTAGCGTGTTGAAGTTGGCGCGGGCATGGTGGGGGATGCTCATGGTTTTCCTCCCTGTCCTGCGTCGAGTATCTCGGCGAGCCAGCGATGCGTGCTGATCCATGCAACGGTCTCGCCGGCGTCGAGATCGAGCACATGCGCGCCGCCTGCGAAGGCGTTGATGCGCGGGCGCGAGCAGGTGTTGGACCATTGAAAGCCCCAACGGCCGGTGAGGCCGAAGGTCTTGGCGCACACCAACACGAAGTCGATGACACGCTGGGGATCGCCAGTTGCCTCGTCCCGCATCCAGAGATGTGTGCCGCCATGCTCCGGCTGGATCGAGAGAAGGAAGCCGTCGGACGGCGGGTCTTCCTCGGCGCCCTCCAAGGAAAGCGCATTGTAGAGATCGAGGGCGCGAGCAGCGTTGTCGGGTGTGCCGACATCGAGCAGGCACGAGAAATGGGTGAAGTAGTCAGCCATCGGAGGGCTCCTGAAACGTCGAAAGCCCGGCTGATCCCTGTCACGCAGGGGGCCGGGCTTTCTGATCGATCTGGTGATGAAAACGAATGCGGAGCGGCCGGAGCCGCCCCGCACAAGGCTACTCGGCCGCGATCATGCGGGTCGGGTCGTCCTCGGTCTCGACTGCCGCGTCCTCGTCATCGCTGGCGAGGAAGTCGGGCAACGCCTCGGTCTCGCCAGTCGGCGTATCGGCAGCGGTCTCGATGTCGGCCAGGCGCAGCGGCTCGGGCAGCCAGCCTGTGCCGTCGAGCAACCGTTCGGCCTCCCGCGCCATGTCGCCCTTCTTGAGGTGATCGATGAGCTGGGCCGACTGCTCGCCCTTCGCCTCGCGCACCGCTTCGAGAATGCGGGGCTTGGTGACGCGGCTAAGATAGTTGTCGACGGTCGGCCGCCAACCAGCGTCCACCATGTCGAGACCCACAGCGCGCGCCAGGCGATCGGCGTGCTTCAGGCGGCGTTCGAGGCCGTGCTGCGAAAGCCCGGCGCCGCCGTAGCGGTCGACCTTCTCGTAGAGCGCGTTCACGCCGTAGGAGACGCAATGCGCGAGCAAGGCCGAGCGACTGGCGTCGTCGAGGCCGACCAGCCAATCCCACAGCGCATCCTCGTCGGCGGGCAGATCGGTCTTCCAGTCGTCCTGCCGTGCGGCGATGGCCTTTGCGGACGGGCTGTCCTTCAGGTCGGCGGCCTGAACGGAGAAGAAGACGTGCCGAACCGAGGCCTCCAGGCATCCACCCGACGACGCGGTACGCTGGAAGGTGTCGAGCACCAGCTTGTGCAGCAGCGCCGTCAGCGCAACGCGCGGATTGGTGGCGAGGGCGTCGCGCAAGGCCAGGGTCCGATGCGCGGTCAGCTCGGTGACCAGACGCTCCGGCAGCGGCTTGATGACGTCGTCATCGTCGTCCTCCGGCTCGACCTGACCGCCGATGGTGATGATCGCGCGCTGGACCATCGGCGTTGACGGGTCGGATGCCTCGGGCAGCGCGCCCTCGGCTCCGGTATCGTCTTCGCCATCCACCGTGACCGGCGCCTCGTCCTCGGGGCGAACATAGCCGCGATCGACAGACAGCTTGCCATCGCCGTCGATGCTGACGAACACGCCGGCACGGACGATGTCGCTGGGGTCGTAGATGACAGGGCGATCGTCGAAGGCGGCCAGCGCCGTCTCGATCTCGCCAAGCCGTTCATCGACTTCGTCCGGCAGTTCGTCGACGCCCTCATATTCGGCTTCGAGCTTGGCGTATTCAGCGTTCAGCGCCTCGATCGTCGCCTGTTCCTCGACGCTGAGATCAGCAGTCGTGCCGGACAGTTCGCGCAGGCCGTGGCCATGTCCGTAGGGCGTTTCAACCGCGACCGAGATCCACTTCCAGCCCTCGGTGGCGATGATCCCGGCCTCCACCTTCAGCTTGTCGGCGACCAGGCGGTCGAGCAGAGCGACATCCTCCAGCCAGCCGCCATCATCGTTCTGGAACAGGTCGCGCATGACGACGCCCCCGGCCTCGGCATAGGCGCCCAGGCCGACGAACTGCGCGCGCTTGTCGGAGGCGCGAACCGTCGTCTCCGTCAGCATGCGACGGATCTGATAGGCCTCCTTGCTGTAAGAGCGCTGGACCACCTCCCAGACCTGTGCCTGACGGGCGTGGTCGTGGGTGACGGTGAACGCCATCAGTTGCTCGAGCGTAATGCCGTCCTCGGCGTAGAGGTCGAGCAAGCTCGGAGCGACGGCGGCAAGGCGCAGACGCTGCTTCACGACATTGACCGGGACGAAGAAGGCCGCTGCGATGTCCTCCTCGGGTTGACCCTTCTCGCGCATCGCCAGGAAGGCACGGAACTGGTCGAGAGGGTGCAGCGCAACACGCTGGACGTTTTCCGCCAAGGAATCCTCCTCGGCCGAGGTGGCGGCATCGGCGGCTTTCGGGATGCACGGCACGGGCGCGGTCTTGGCGAGACGCTTCTGCTTGACGAGGCGTTCGAGCGCCCGGTAGCGGCGACCGCCGGCCGGGACCTCGAACATGCCGGTCTCGGCGCCTTCGGCATCGAGTACCGGCCGGACGTTGAGGCCCTGAAGCAAGCCGCGCCGGGCGATGTCCTCGGACAGTTCCTCGATCGAGACGCCGGCCTTCACGCGCCGGACGTTGGACTGGCTGAGCACCAGCTTGTTGAAGGGAATGTCGCGCGAGGACGACAGGGTGATTTTCTGAACGGCAGTAGCCATCGGGGTAGTCTCCGCGACGGGCGCCGAGAGACTCTCTCTCGACCTTCAACCCGTCACGAAAACCCGTCACTCCTCTCCCTCTCATGGCCGCAGAACCGGGAAGCCGGAGAAACGTATTCCCGGCTCCACGTTTCGGCGTAATCCCATCACGCCGCCTCCCGCTCACCGTCCGCCGATGCCACCTTCAGTTGTTGGTCGACGCCCGGCTGGAAGCCGAGGATGAATTCGGCGGCCTTTGACGCGGCGCTGGCGGCGCGGACAATGGCGCGGTTGTCCTCGCGCAGGACCTCCAGCCATGAGCCGATATAGTCGGCATGGCGCACGGTCGGCACGATGGACAGTGAGGCGCAGATGAAGGCGCCCGCCATTTCCGCCACCAGCTCCTCGCGCGCGTAGGATTTGGAGCCGAAGGAACCCGCCATGTCACGACCGAGCCGGGAGGGATGACCTGACCAGTGCCCCAGCTCATGGAAGGCGGTGCGGTGCCAATTGATCGGTTCGAAATAGGCGGCTGGCGGCGGGACCTGCACGAAGTCGTGCGGTGGGCTGTAAAAGGCGCGGCCGCCGCCGATGCGGAAATCCGCGCCCGTGGCCCGGATCAGCGCCTCGGCTTGCGGCTCGATCATGCCGGGTGGAGGCGGCGGCGCGACGGCGGCGATCTCCTCCGGCAGGTTCTCGCACTGGTCGGTGTTGAAGACGGTGAAGCGCTTGAGGAACGGGATCGCCTGCGCTTCGTCGCCGTTCTCGCGGGCCCGCTTCTTCTCGTCGTCGGGGATGAAGCGATCGGCGTAGACGACGGT
The DNA here is from genome assembly GCF_036016755.1 of Aurantimonas sp. A3-2-R12. NCBI lineage: Bacteria > Pseudomonadati > Pseudomonadota > Alphaproteobacteria > Hyphomicrobiales > Aurantimonadaceae > Aurantimonas > Aurantimonas sp. A3-2-R12. Next base: position 84,492 of record NZ_JAYXIH010000013.1, read on the forward strand.
CGTGCCGCGCTCGCCCTTGCGCACGTTTCCGCCGAGCGACAGGGCCTGGCGGAAGGTCAGCCAGCTCTGGCCCGAGAAGCCATGCTCGATGACCGCGCCCCACAAGATCAGGACGTTGATGCCGGAGTAACGCCGATCCGTTGACGCATTCTGCGGCATAGCCAGCGGCGCCTTCGCCGCCGCGGTGCCCCAGGGCTGGACCCAAGGAATCCGGCCGGCCTCCAGCTCGGCGATGATCTTGCCGGTGATGTCGTCATAGAGGTTCGTCCGGTCGGAGCCAGAACGGGGGTGGTGGGACTGTCTGGGCATCGCGGTTCTCCGCGACGGGCGCCGGGAGCCACTCTCCCGATCCTCAACCCGTCACCGGCAAACCCGTCCGCACTCTCACTCTCGATGCGCCGAAGGGCACGAACGCGCGAAGCCGGTGGGGGCCGCGCGGCGATCGGCCGGGGCGTTGCGGGGCGGCAGGCCCCGCAGAAGGGGTCGGCCGGGACCATGGCTCGGGCGCAGGGGAAGGCTTTCCCCTCCGAACTCATGCGTGATGAATTCATCCGTGCGGTCCACTGGGCCGACTGATCGATGCTGGAGCCACGATCGTCATTCGACCGTTGTTGTATGTCTCCGGTTTGGGCTTCCGCGAGTTGGCGTCGCCTGGGTTGGCAATAAGACGTATTCCCAAACTGCGGTCAGCTACCTTATGCCGTCGATACGTGATACAAATCCTCGGACTATAGGTCCTTTGTTCCGAGTTTTCATATCAATGCGCGAGCCCGTTTCTCAACGCCAAATCGCCCGTGCCGTGCTGACAGCACGCGGAATGGCGCGTCTGGCGGAACTTCGGGAGGCCGGGGTGACGGCGGCCACGATGAGCCGCATGGAACGTAATGGTGAGGTGCTCCGGCTCGCGCGCGGCCTCTATCAACTTCCCGATGCGCCGCTCGACGCCCATCACAGTCTGGCCGAGGCAGCCAAACGTGTTCCCAAAGGCGTTATCTGTCTCGTTTCCGCCCTCGCGTTCCACGGTCTTACCGACCAGCTTCCAAGCCAGATATGGCTGGCCATTGGCCAGAAGGACTGGTCTCCGAAACCCGATGGTACGCCCATTCGCGCCGTGCGTTTCACCGAGAGCCTGCTCAATGCGGGCGTCGAAACCCATCCCGTCGGAGGGGTTTCCGTCAAAGTCTTCGGGGTTGCGAAGACGATCGCCGACTGCTTCCGATATCGGAACAAGATCGGCCTGTCCGTGGCGATTCAAGGCCTTCAGGAAGCCCTGCGCCAGCGCAAGTCAACCCCGGATGCGATTGCCAGACAGGCCGAGCATGGAGCGGTCGCTACGGTGATTTGGCCCTATCTTGTGGCGCTGACCGTCGATAGCTAACGAGAAGACGAGAATTATCCCGCATTTCAGATGCGCGATAATACTTGACTGATCGCCCAGAGATGTGCGATTAACGCGCATCTGAAATGCGGGATAATCCTGTGACTATCCACCTGGTGGGAGAGACGATCGATGCCAAGCGGGCGCATCAGCGCGCGCAGGCTGGAGAGCTGATCCAGCTCGTCCGGGGTGTTTATGTCGATCATGACGGCGACGCGGAGGCAAGCATCCTGGGCCATGCCGTCCGCATCGCCCACTACCTCTATCCCAACGCCTATCTCTCGTCCGCGAGCGCGGTTCTGCTTGCGCCCACGCCGGACGGGCGCCTGTTCATCAGTGGTCGCCGCAACCAGCGCACGCGGTTGCGCACGCTCGAGATCGTTCAGAACCAAGCCCCGGCGCACCCTTCGACGGCGATCGCGGTGATTGGCGACGATCTGGGAGAGCTGCGCGTCGCCGCGTCATCACCACGCCAACGCTTCCTCGAAGCCTTCCGCCTCAGAAGCGAACACGCCAGCGCCGTCACCGTCGAAATGCGCGCCCAGATGGCGGCCCGGTTGGTGGAGGAGCATGGAACGCCACGAGCGGCGGCTGACGCCGTCTGGGCGCTGGCGCGTGAGAACGAATGGTACCGGGAGGGAGAGGGCGCTGAACGCTTCCTGTTGGCCCAGCCCGGCGCGGCCAAGGTCCCCGTCAACAAGGCGGCGCTCGATCTTCTGGTCGCCTGGCATGGCGAACCTTTAGGCCGCCTGATCCATGATGGATTCGAATGGCGCTGGAAAGCTCAGAGACGGGTTGGTCCGGCGCTGGTCCGCGAGACGACGCCGGGCAAGCTGCCGGCGTTCATCGAGTCACTGCTGCCCGAGGGCTGGCTTGCCCAGGTCCTCCATGAACGCGACGAACGCGAGGCGCTGCGGCGTGGCCGACGCTATATGTCCAACATCGTTATCGTCGAGGACCGCGACGAACTGGCGGCATTGCCCGCCGATGTGCTCACCACCACACTCGCCAGCTTCCTCAATGCGGGCCGCTTCACAGGCGTGTACGCAGGACCGGCGCGCGGCGAGATCGAGGAGACCTTCGAGCAGAACCTGGCGCGTATCTTCGGGCGGGCCGAAACGCCACGCCTGTCGGGCGTCCAGATCAAGGCGCCGATGAGCCTGACGCCGGATGGCGCTCTCGTTCCGGCCATCGACCAGCCCTTCACCCACATTCTCAAGCCTGCAGGGACAGCGGGATTCGAGATGCTGCCGATCGTGGAATGGCTCTGCCTGGAGCTTGGACGCGCCGCCGGGTTCGAGGTGCCCGACGCGGCCCTGATCGAGATGCCCGACGGCATGGCACCGGCGTTGGTCGTCGAGCGGTTCGATATCCGCCACGGCCCCAAGGACGGCCGTCGTCTGGCGATGGAGGATTTCTGCGCCATCCTGGATCTTCCAGCTTCGGCAAAATATGACGGCACGATCGAGCGCATGGCCCGGGGCCTGCGCCCGCTTTCGACCGATCCCGCCGCGGACCTCGACATCCTGTTCCGCCGCGCGGTCTTCGCCTGGTTGATTGCCGATGGCGATATGCACCTGAAAAACCTCGCGATGCTCAAGACGGCCGAGGCGGGCGCCAAGGCTTTCACGACCGTGCGTTTCGCGCCGCTCTATGATGCTGTCACCACGCGAGTCTTTCCGGGCCTTGGCGGCGACCGGATGGCCCTGAAGCTGAACGGCAAGGATGACCGGCTGACCCGCCAGGACTTCTTCACGCTGGCCCGCACGATTGGTCTGACGATCGGTGACGCCGAGGCCGCTATCGGCGAACTTGCCGGGCGACTCGCTGAGTGCGCCATGACGCTAAGCCTGCCTGCCTTCGCGGGAGAATTGGAGGCGGCAAGGGCCATGCAAGTCAAGGTGAATGCCCTCGTCACGGACCGCTGCGCAACCTTTGCTGGCGCCGCTGAAGCTATAAAACTCTCCAGTAAGAACACATAGGGGGATGACATGATTGAGGGAGCGAGACGTTTATCGCGGCAGCACAACACGGTGCGCGTGCCGTGACACGACAGCGGTTGAGGGGCTGGTTTCCATCGTCTCGGGGTGGACCGCTGACAGCGCCTGCACGTCAGGTGGGAAACTCGGCGAAGATAATCCTGCTCTCAGAAGATCATGCAGATGAGTAATCCGTAGCGTCGGAGAACGAAAAAGATATCGTGCGGATAAAGGGGGGCAACAATGCATATTGAGACTTTGCGGATTCGTAATTTCCGGCGATTACAGGATGTACGGATTGATCTCGCATCTGACATTTCTATTTTTGTTGGTGCAAACAACAGCGGGAAGACATCCGCGTCACATGCGCTTCAGCTTTTTATGGCGGCGTCTCGTGAGCGCTTTTCGGTTCACGACTTCAGCGCCGAATGTTGGGCGACAATGGATGCCTTTGGTGACGGTGCGGACGGCGCCGTCCTTCCGAGCATCTCGCTCGACGTCTGGTTCCACGTCGACGCGCCAGATCTCCACCGCGTCGTCGATCTGTTGCCAAGCCTCGCCTGGGAAGGGACGCTGGTCGGCCTGCGTGTCGAGTTTGCGGCGACCGACGTCACGACGCTCCTCACCAACTTTGGGGAGGCTCGTGAACGGGCGCGCGCGAACATTCGACCTGGAGCGAACGGTGGCGCAGACTACCATCCCTCGCCGCGCACTCTACGCGACTATCTGACAGACAATCTGCGGCGCGAGTACGAACTGCGCTATTACGTTCTTGATCGGGCGCAGTTCGACGCAGAGTTGGTGGCCGCGGCCGAGTATGTCCCGCTGTTGCTAACCCCGGATAAAGGTCGCGGCGGCAAGGACATCCTGAACTCGCTCTTGCGCGTCGATTTTCTGCACGCCCAGCGCCATCTGACCGATGCGACTGCGGGCAGCCGGGCCGAAGATCTCTCGCGATGCTTGAGCCGTTTCTACGAGCGGAACCTGGAAAAGCGAGGTGACGACTTCGACGCGATCCGGGCGTTGGCGGACTCCGAGGCGATGCTCAACGATCACCTTCAGCGCGTGTTCGAACCAACCCTGAGCCGCCTGGGCGCCTTGGGCTACCCCGGGCTCTCCAATCCGCGACTGCTGATCAAATCAGCACTCAATCCAGCCACCATTATGGGCAGCCACGATGGCGCGCGCGTTCATTATGCGCTTGGCGATCCGCAGGAGGGGATCGAACCGCCGACGCTCCCTGATCGCTACAATGGCCTAGGTTTCAAGAATCTCATCTACATGGTCGTCGAGCTGCTCGATCTTCACTCGCAGTGGATGGACATCGAAGAGAACCGGCCGCCTCTGCATCTCGTATTTATCGAGGAGCCGGAGGCGCACCTTCACGCGCAGCTCCAGCAGGTCTTCATCCGCAAGGTGATCGATATTCTGGCGATCGAAGGCGAGGACGGTACGCACTACGCGAGCCAGCTCGTCGTCACGACCCACTCGCCACACATCCTCTACGAACGCGGTTTTCGGCCGATCCGCTATTTCCGTCGCTCATCGACGGCGTTGGCGCAATCCTCTGAGGTGCTCAATCTCTCGGCCTTTTATGACCGGACCGCCAATCCGACCCGCGATTTTCTCGAACGCTATCTCAAGCTCACCCACTGCGATCTGTTTTTCGCCGACGCGGCGGTGCTGGTGGAGGGAAATGTCGAGCGGCTCCTATTGCCGCAGATGATCGCCAAGGCAGCGCCTCGGCTTCAGTCCGCTTATCTAAGCATTCTGGAAATTGGCGGCGCCTTCGGTCATCGTTTCCGCACCCTGATCGAGTTTCTCGGTATTACCGCGCTCATCGTTACGGACATCGACAGCGTGACGGCGCCTGCCGCTGCCGCTGAGCCGGAGGTCGAGGACGACGAGCCGCCCGAGGATCAGGAGGGTGCTGCTGGTAGCGCCTGCATGGTGCATGTCGCCGGCGCCGTCACGTCCAATCAAACGCTCATCCAGTGGCTGCCAGCGTGCAGCACGATCGTCGACCTCTTGAACGCCACATCTGTCCAGCGGACGCAGCTGCGCGGCGAGGACGGTCACGCTTTGGTGCGCGTAACCTATCAGACCTTGATCGACGTCACTTGGAATATGGCACAGACGGCTATGGCGGGGCGCACCCTTGAGGAGGCGTTTGCACTGGAAAATCTGGCATGGTGTCAGGAAGCAGCGCGCTCCGACTTAAAGCTGCGAGTGCGTGGAAGCGCTGGACTTACGGCGGAGCAACTGGCCGAGCGGCTGCATAACCGAATCAAGGGGTCCAGCTTTAACAAGACCGATTTTGCGCTCGCGCTCCTTGCCCAGGATCCCGCCACCTGGACCGTTCCGCACTACATCGCGGACGGCCTCTGCTGGCTCGAGGACGAGGTCACGCCCGTTCCCGTCGCGGCCCCAGCTCAGGTGGAGGCCGCGGCATGACGAGCCGGATCGGACAACCGGACACCCACGCTGATCAAGCGCTGCGCCAATGCCTTGATCAGCAGCCACTGACCAGTTTTGTGATGGTGGCGGGCGCAGGTTCGGGCAAGACGACGTCGCTGGTGAAAGCGCTTGCTCATCTTTCAGCTACTCGCGCCGCCGCATTGCGGCGCCGAGGTCAGCGTATCGCCTGCATCACCTATACGGAGGTCGCCGTTGGCGAGATATGGGGCGATGTCGGCAACGACAGTCTCTTCCACGTCTCGACGATTCACAGCTTCCTCTGGACGGTCGTGAGCCCTTTCCAGCAGGATCTTCGGAGGTGGGTGGCCGGACGTATCCAGGAGAAGATTGCCGCTGCCCAGGAGCGCTTGGACAATCCAAGAACGCGGGCAAACACTCGCGAGACGCTTGCGCGCGACATGGAGCGATACCAGCGCCAGACCGACGCGCTCGCCAGCGTGGTTCGGTTCACCTACGGGACTGGCAGTGACTACGCCAAGGGCATCCTTGGGCACGACGATATCCTGAAGATCGGGCCCGCTTTGATCGAGGAGCGGCCGCTGTTGCGGACGCTGATCGCCAATCGCTTTCCGTTCATTTTTGTCGATGAGAGCCAGGACACGAGCCCGACCTTCATTGCCGCCCTCAGGCAAATCGCGGAAACCGTGGGGCAAGGCTTCTGCCTCGGTTTCTTCGGCGATCCAATGCAGAAGATCTACACGACCGGCGCAGGCCCGATTTTGCTGGGCGAAGGATGGAACGAGATCACCAAACCGGAGAACTTCCGGTGTCCAACAAGCGTGCTCGCCGTGGTCAACAGGATCCGTGCCGAGGACGACGGGCTCCAGCAGACCCGCGGCCGGACGATAGAGCGCGATGGCATTGTCGGATCGGTTGTGGGATCTGCGCGCCTGTTCATCCTGCCGGCCGACGGTCAGAGAACCGAGCGCCTAGCCCTCGTGCGACAGTGGCTTGCGACCGAGAACCACGATCCGCTCTGGCAGAGTGACGATGACGATGCGGATGTCCGGGTGCTTGTGTTGGTGCATCGCATGGCCGCGCGCCGGCTCGGCTTCCCGAACCTCTATGCCGCGCTGAACGATCAGGCGCCCCCGAGCCTGAAGGACGGGCTGTTGGACGGCACTGCCTGGGTGCTCAGACCATTCATGACATTCGTATTGCCATTGGTCATCGCGGCGCGAGCCGGCCAGGATTTCGATGTCATGTCGGCGCTGCGGTCAAACTGCCCGTTGTTGGGCCCGGACCGACTGTCCGATCAGAACGCGCCCGCCATGATTGCTCGCTTGCGCGCGGACGTGCCGCGCCTCGTGGCGATGTTTGAGTCCCTCGCAGGGACAACCGTCCGGCAGGTGCTCACGTTCGTGCACGAGCGGGAGCTGATGAGCTTGGACGATAGGTTTGTCGCGTACCTGGAAGGCGGCGGCGCTGCGGCGGTTGAAGAGGAGGCGGGCGCCGAACAGGGGGCGGTGAACGCGTTCCTTGATTGTGCAGCCGCGGAGTTTTGGGGATATCGCGAATATATTGAAGACCAGTCCCCGTTCGCGACGCAGCAAGGCGTTAAGGGCGCGGAGTTTGCGCGCGTCCTTGTGATTCTCGACGACGAGGAGGGTGACTACAATCTTTTCTCTTACGGGAAGTATTTCGGAATCTCGCCGCTGTCGGCCACCGATCAGAAGCATCTCGATGATGGGACTGACTCAGTCCTCGGCCGGACCCGTCGCCTCTTCTATGTCTGTTGTTCACGAGCTTTTCAGGACCTGGCCGTCGTGCTCTTCGTTCCGGATGTGGCCGCAGCTCGCGCGGCCATCGAGGCCAGGGCGCTGTTTCCTGCCATCGACATTTACGACTTACCGGCCCTTGTGGCGCTAAATGCACCGGGTGCTGAGATGGGATAGGAATGGCGGCCAAGGGCGCTATTTTATCTCCAAAGCCTTCTTTACGGCGCCAGCCACATCGCCATGATTGGTGCATCGTATCTGGCCGGTCGTCGTCATCCGCCAGACAGAAAAGCCGGAGCTATTCGTTTGCTTCATCGTTTCGGCGGACCATGTCCCGTCCGTGATGAAACGAACCAGAATGCGCTGCTGGCCTTTCTCATCCCGGATCGCCAGCAATTTACGTCCAGCTTCTGTCTGAAGAAGGAAGCCGCCTTTGGGATCGATCGCGATTATCCTCTTGTCTTTCCAGACAAGGAAGTCGGGGAAGAAGCGTCGGCTCTCGCCCTTATCCAAGAGCGGTATCGAATATCCACCATTCACCGGATTTCGGACCCAGGTAAGGCCTGTGTTGTCTATTTCCTGAGCGACTGCGAGTTCTGGGCCATTGAGATCGCTATAGCAGTCATGGACAGCGTTGGCGAACTTGTGGGTAGCGTCCGGGCGAACGAAAACCGCGCCGACTGTGTAAGGGTTTGAATCCTCGAACGCCAATTCCGCGTGCGACAGATAGGTGTCGACCAAGCCCTCGGCGTCCTCGCGCAACTGCTGCGCGGCAACACTTGAAATCTCGACCCGGGCTTCAAATTTCGGGTCGGCCCAATCAATCGTTTTGACTGCTTCGGGGTACCGGGACTGCATGTGCCGTCGAACGAGCCAACGAGCTATCACACGGTTGGAATGATCTTTGACATGAGTTTCGATCGATGGCTTGGAGCCGTCGCCGATTTGTTGGATTGCGCGAGTCAGCTCGCCAGCGCCCTGAACATTCACGGAATCCGCAGTGTAATCGTGGATCGAAGCTATGGCGTCGGTCAGCGGCTCGACAGATTCGTCAGCGTCGATGTGGATTTCAGGGATGGTGAGCGTTTGCTTCGGCTCGATGCGCGACCGCCGCCGGTCACGGGCATCGCTGAAACCCTCCAGCTTAACGTCCGGCATCTCGGAGGCGATCTTGCGGCGCACCACCTCGAGTATCTTCGGGAATTCCTGCTTGCTGTCGATGCGGATGTAGAAATTTGCAGTGTTCAGCAAAGGATCCGGATAGTGGCGCGCACCGGGTTGCCTTAAGACACGGCCAATCACCTGCTCAACTTGGAGAGCCGATCCCATCGATTTGTCGATATAAGCAAAACAGCAAGCCGGATCGTCCCAGCCCTCCTGCAGGCCTTGATTGAAGATGATGTGCCGATACGTCCCTTGCGAGAACACCGCGAAATCATCTTCGCCACCTGAAAACAGTGTGAACCCTTCTGGCGCAGGATAGTCCTTCTGACTCATTTTGAGGTCGCAGTAGAGCGCGATCTCGTCGGCAGGGATTCCTTTTTCCTCTGTCAGATAGCGCCAGATCAGGATCGGCGGCGCTTTGCGTTGATTGAACGGTCGATGAGGGTTATCGGCAGTTCCATCGTCCTGGCTGATATTCGTGCGGCAGACATAGATTGCCTTCGGAAGAAAGCCCGCTTCGAGTTCGTCCGCTTTGAGCGTGGCGAGCTGGAAGTCCTCAATCATATCATTGAGGGTTGTTTCCATCTCGGTGTCATAGCCGCCGAGCACAATCTGCCGTTTTACAAGGCCCGCATCGACAGGCTCCTTCGACCTGATGGCGGTGATCAAGCAGCGAGAGGGGCTATCGTCGGGATCAGAGATTGCTTCCGCACTCCATCCCACCTGCTTAAGCCGATCGATAATTTGCCCTAACTTGCCGGGAGTCCGCATCGTGGCCGAAGCCGCGAGAATAACATCCGGCTCCAGTTCAAGAAGCAAATCCGTCTGCTGGTCCGACAGATTGTGAGCCTCATCATACACAATGATCAGTGGGCGCCGATCCGATGCGGTGGGTGCCTTCCTCTCGGCGAGTATTTCCCAAAGCGCGCCGTCGTTCTCGTCCTCGTCCTTCTGGTGGACTTTGAGCTTGCCGTCGCTTTTTGACTTCTGATTGAAGCTACCCACTGTAGTCAGCAAGATACACGCCTGCGAGTCGTCTTGGATTTGTTCGACTTTCGCTTCGCCCAGATACGCGGTCGCGAACTCGGGGATGAGGTGCTCGTATTTCCCGCCAGCCTCAAAGTTGGCGAACGTCTGATTGACGACCGCCTTGGATTTGGAAATCCACAGCACAACGGGTTCGAGATGCATTCCCGCACGAAGCAGTGACACCGTGTCCGCGAGTATTGCCGTCTTGCCGGAACCGGTGAGCGATGCGAGCGCCTGGTAGAATGGGGTCGGCCAGCCCATGTATTCGATCGGTCGTTTTTTGTCGGTGGCCAGGAGCCCATACCGAGCGACAATCTGCTGAGAGGCTTTCGTTTGAAAGGGAAGTAACTCGATGCTCACGCGGCGCTCTCCTCGCCGGCATCTGATGTCGATCCGACTCCATAGGGGTGTAATGCTTCGTTAAACCCCAGCGCATCGAGGATGCGATTCGGAATTTGGTAGAACTCGACATTCGGACCGCTGTACGTCGAGATTCGCGCATACACGTGGAACGGCTGCGCGAGCCCCTCGGCCTTTGCTTCCGCTGCGATTGCTCGGAATGACGTGCGATTGAGAACCGAAGGCTGGTCCGGACCGTTCCAGATCAGGAAGAAACCTTCGCCCCGCGCGCTTTTCGCAAACAGATATGAATGTGTTCCCGCCGGCAGGCGCCTCAAATGTGCTGCTGCTCGATCCTTCTGATCCCAATAAGAGGTCAACAGCAGATCGACCATCTCCTCCCGTTCGAGAGCTAACACTGCCGACGCGTCGACCTGCGACATGAGTTTCGAGAACCGGAAGCCGCTGGAAAGCGGCGCGGCGGTAATCGCGGAAACACGTTTCTTATTAACACGCTCTCCTGTCACCGCACGCTTCAGACGCTCGTAGGTGAGAGTGCGGGCGTACGCATCGCCGCGCTCCGGGCGCCCCTGCTCAATCAACAAGAAGCGCCGATCGGCTCCTGATTCAGCGTTCAACTCCATGATCGCATGCGCGGTTGTTCCGGATCCTGCAAACGGATCGAGCACGATGCCTGTGGGTGGGCACCAAATTTGGACGATTTTCTTGATGAGCTTCATGGGCTTTACAGTCTCAAAGCCATGGCCGGGTCCGACGATCGAAGTAAGCTCGTTGATGCCAATCTGGCTATGGCCCGAATGCTCATGATCCCAAGAGGTTGTGCCGATATCCAAGGGCTCCTCATAGTCATCGTCGGACCAGTAATACCAACGGGCGCTGATCAAGACCCATGCGCCCACTCTCGCATTCCGATGGACGTGATTTTCCAGGGCTGATCGACGAGCTTGTTCCAAGCTGCGCAGCAGTGGGC
>NZ_JAYXIH010000130.1:0-982 GCF_036016755.1 Aurantimonas sp. A3-2-R12
CTGCGCCGCAGAGCTCGAACCCGGTGCTCTGCCGTTCGCCACGTGGTCGTCCGTGGGCAGGAACAAAATATCATGATTTTGTCGAAAGGGGCTATTCGATCTCATCCGTATCATTGCCTTTTGCAGGCCGCCCAAAACGATCCCGAAATAGATAATGGCTCTGCAACTCGGTGAAGGCCCGGGTCCGCTCGCGTTTGCCGTCGCCGCAGATCCTGGCCACCGCGATCGTGGTATTGTCGTAGAGAATCGACAGCGGCACGCCGCCGAAGAAATCGAACGCCGACACGTGTCCGTCGAGGAAGGCTTCCGTCGTCTCTCTCGGATAGGCCTTCACCAGCGGCGCGTCCGACTGCGGCACGTCCATGCAGAAGAAGTGGATCTTCTGCCGGATGCCGCCGATCACAGCCACCGCCTCGCCAAAGTCCACCTGCGCGTGCCCCGGCGGATGCGCCAGCGGCACGAAGGTCTCCCGCAGACGTCCGCGAGCAATCCGGACATGGTCCTTCACAACCGTCAGACCGCCAGCGTAGCCGTGCTCGTCGCGCAGACGCTCGAATATCCGCTTGGCCGTGTGGCGCTGCTTCACCGGCGCCGCCCCGTCCGCCTCCAGGATCGCGTCGATCACCGGCAGCAGCGCGCCCAGCTTCGGCTTCGCCACCGGCTTCGTGCGCCTGTAACCCGGCGGCAGCGAGAACCGGCACATCTTCGAAACCGTCTCGCGGCTCAGCCCGAATACCCGGGACGCATCGCGCTGGCTGTTGCCCTCGACAAACACAAAATGGCGAACGGCGGCGTAAACTTCCACGACAAACATTCCCGGCCGTTCCCCCAAAAGGAAAACAGCCTATCCACTGGCCGGGTTTTACTCCGGCGGAGCTATGGCTGAAAATGGGTGATGGGGCCTGAGAAGGCGGCGTATCGTGGCGGGTGCTGAAGCCTGCCAGAACCTCCCGAAGGAGCGATACGCCTGTGTGGTTGCCGC
>NZ_JAYXIH010000131.1:0-963 GCF_036016755.1 Aurantimonas sp. A3-2-R12
TCGTTCCTTCGTCACTACGACGAGACCCAAATCCTCCTTAAATCACAACCTCAATTCTGGGCCATAGGCGCTGACGGCGGACACCGCATCTATCGACTCTACCGTGAGGAAGGTCTGGCGGTGCGCAAGCGACGATCACGCCGCCGCGCTGTGGGCACGCGGGCACCGATCCTGGTCGAGGCGAAGCCGAACGCGCGCTGGTCGCTGGATTTCGTGCATGACCAGTTCGCCTGCGGCCGACGCTTCCGGTCGGCGAGGACCACATCCTGGCTGACATGCCGCATCCGGTGCCGATCTGCGCCGAGGAATCGGTCCACACCGCGGACGATCTTCAATCGCCGCGGGAACGCTATGACTACGTCAACGTCAAGCTCGACAAGACCGGGGGGCTGATCGAGGCGATCCGGCTGGTCGAACCGGCTCAGACCGCCAGACGAAACGCCTGCTCCACCGAGGGCTCGATCGCACCCGCCACCGCCTTCAGAAAAATGTCCGCGCAGGCGTCCCAGCTATAGGCCCGCGAGCGATCCAGAGCGTCCTGAGGATCAAGCGCCAGAGCGGCGAGACAGGCTTCCCGCAAATCATCGGATATATGCCCAGCCTTTGACGATCCGATCACGTCGAGCGGTCCCGGCTCCGGAAAGGCGGCGAGCGGAACCCCGCAGGCCAGCGCCTCGATAAGGACGATCCCGAAGGTGTCGGTCATCGAAGGGAACACGAAGACGTCGGCGGCGGCATAATAGCGCGCCAAGGCATCTCCCGACTGCGTCCCGGCGAAATGCACGTCCGGGTAACGCCGCGTCAATTCGCTCAACATCGGCCCATCGCCGACCACGAGCTTGGAGCCCGGCAAATCGATATCCAGAAACGCCGTAAGGTTCTTCTCCGGTGCGACACGCGACACCGTGAGGAAGACCGGCTTTGGCAAATTGAGCTCGACGGGGTGAACGGGGCGAAAGAGGC
>NZ_JAYXIH010000132.1:0-941 GCF_036016755.1 Aurantimonas sp. A3-2-R12
AGAGTCGGTCCGGAAAGTTATTCATATTGAACAGAGCCTTCGCAGCATGAGGCGGATAGACGCCAGTTTGAGGAATGCGAGCGCGTTGCGCGACAGGTTCTCGAAATCCTTGGCCAGCCTTCGGCATCGCCCCAGCCATGCGAACGTCCGTTCGACCACCCAGCGTCTCGGCAGAACCTCAAAACCCCTGGCTGTGTCGGATCGCTTCACGATCGCGGTCGCAAGTCCGGGCATGGCTTTCTTCTGCCCCTTGGCGAAGACAGGTCCCTGATAGCCGCCATCCGCAAACAGCTTCTTTAAAAACGGATAACGGCCGAACAGCGTCTTCAGGACCAGCACACCGCCATCACGGTCCTGGATGTCGGCCGGATGAACCAGCGCGTGCAGCAGCAGACCTACTGTATCGACAAGGATATGCCGCTTCTTGCCCTTGACCTTCTTGCCCGCATCATACCCGCCCGGGTCGATGCGACGCCCCCCTTTTCCGCGCTCTTGACGCTCTGGCTATCGATGATCGCCGCCGTCGGGCTAGCCTCGCGCCCCATCACCTCGCGGCATTTCACGTAGAGTTCCTCATGGAGACGGCCGAGCGTGCCGTCCCAGTTCCACAGGTCGAAATAGCTGAACAGCGTGCTCTTCGGCGGCAGGTCCTTCGGCACCGCCCGCCATTGGCAGCCGGTGCTGAGGACATAGAGCAGGCCGTTGAGAACCTCGCGCACGTTAACCTCACGCCTGCGGCCACCCCGCTTGGCAGGAGGGATCAAAGGCTCCACCAGCTCCCATTCCGCATCCGTCAAATCGCTCGGATAGCGCAGACCATCCCGATTGTATTTCCCGCGGTTTGCTTTCGTCCACATCGCTTCCATGCCCTCGTCGAATCAAATCAACAGCATGGAATCACAAACGATTCATATCATTCAACTTCTTTGTGGACCGACACT
>NZ_JAYXIH010000133.1:0-934 GCF_036016755.1 Aurantimonas sp. A3-2-R12
TCCCCGCCCTCGGCCAAAGGCACGAAGGCTATCACTGGCGGAGTTTTGCTCCGGCCAACAGCCAGATATCCGGCCGCTTCAGTGGTGGATTTTTGCACCGGCGCTCTCATCTCGGGTTCGCAACAGGATAATGGCGGGCCGAGAACGATGAAACGGAGAACTACGTCTACGCTATAGCCCTCTCATGATGGTCACGTCTGGATGAGCGCACAACTAATCTGGCACCGGAACAAAATCCGATGCAAGGTGGGGAATAAACGACCCGGCGGGTGTGCTGCGCGTCTGATTCTGACGACAATTGATCAAACTCTCATCCCCGGATTGGCTACCGCACGACCCTTTTCCGTCGTGGACGTTCCTCCGGCTCCAAATCGAGCGTCGATAGATTCTGCCCCAGGGCTATATCGAGGATTGTCCGCGTCAATCAGGGCGCGCAGCACGCCAGCTAGGTCGTAATGTCAACGATCCATTCTCTCTTTTCCGTTCGTCGGCTCATCCGTGAGCCGATAACTGCAGCGCGCGTCAAGACCTGCATTGAGACCGGCGCCGGCACATGGCGCGCAATGTCCCAGATGAAGCCCGCCTATTCGCGCGCAACCGCTGCCACGATCGTTGCCGCATGCTTGCCGGTTCCGGCCAGACGGCGGAACATCTCTCTAGGGCTATCGCATTTGGCCGAGGATAGATCGGGCGAAGTAGTTTGACTATCCGGAGCGCTTGCGTTTTCGCCTGACGGAGATGGCGGGCCTTGCGCGCTTGAGGAGGTTGGGTGCGAGCTTGGGCAGGATGGCGAGGTTTTCCGGGGTGTTGTCCTTGCGGTTGGGGATGGTCGAGTAGCTAATCCATTCGGCTTCGCCCTCACAGATCCGGGCATGCGGCTTTCCCGCACCCGGCTCCTCCCGGAAGTAACCCGCATTAAGCTGCTCGTGGTGTC
>NZ_JAYXIH010000134.1:0-925 GCF_036016755.1 Aurantimonas sp. A3-2-R12
ACTTCTTGCATCACGGGCGGCAACCACACAGGCGTATCGCTCCTTCGGGAGGTTCTGGCAGGCTTCAGCACCCGCCACGATACGCCGCCTTCTCAGGCCCCATCACCCAGTTTCCGCCATAGCTCGCTGGCCTGCTTGTGTGGGCGCGAACCGCGGCGATGCCGCTGGGAGATCTGATTGCCGAGCGTTGCGGGGGATTTAATCCAAGTCAACTTTCGGACTTACGCGGTCGCCTCGGCCGGCTCCTAGGACGGTCGCGGTAATCAGTCGAAGATCGGTCGCTATCGATATGTCCGACAGATAGGTGGCGTCGCATTCCGCCAATTCCTCCGGTCGGGACATGTCGACCCCCCGCGATCTGCGACACGCCGGTGATGCCGGGCCGGATGGAATAGAGTCCGCGGGCGCGGCGAGCGTCGATCAGAGCTTTCTGGGACGGCAGGCAGGGTCGCGGCCCGACAGAGCTCATGTCGCCGGTCAAAATATTCCAGAGCTGCGGCAACTCGTCCAGCTTTGTCCGTCGCAGGTTGCGGCCAAACGGCGTGATGGCCGCTTCGTCGGCCTCATGGCTCGGCCAGTCACCGGTGTTTGCGTACATGGTTCTCAGGTTGAAGCAGGTGAAAGGCTTCTCGTTCCGGCCCACGCGTACCTGTCGGAATATGGCCGGACCGAGCGATGTGAACCGGATCGCAATCATGCAACCCAATATCACGGGCGCAGAGGCGACGAGAGCGATCAGAGACAGAAAAAAATCGAGAGTAGGCTTCATGGAGCAATCCGCACAGAACGTGTGGCTTATGATCGATCTTAATTGACTAGCTAGAGCGTCAGGCGATTAATCTGCAACATAGCCAGCGGCCTTGAGGTAGTTCCAACATTCTTCGGGCTCGAACAGGTCGCAGATGTTGCCGACTGCACGCCAGAG
>NZ_JAYXIH010000135.1:0-923 GCF_036016755.1 Aurantimonas sp. A3-2-R12
TTGACCAATATGCCTTTGACGTTCGGGTCCGAGGTGATGATCTTGAACGCCTCGGTAACCTTTTCCTTGGTGGCGCCGCCGCCGACGTCGAGGAAGTTCGCCGGCTCCTTGCCGTACAGCTTGATGATATCCATCGTCGCCATGGCGAGGCCGGCGCCGTTGACCATGCAGCCGATGTCGCCGTCGAGCGCCACATAGGCCAGATCATGCTTCGACGCCTCGATCTCCTTGGCGTCCTCCTCCGATTCGTCGCGCAGCGCCTTGATGTCGTCATGGCGATAGAGCGCGTTGCCGTCGAACGAGACCTTGGCGTCGAGCACCCTCAGATGCCCGTCCGCGAGCACGATCAGCGGGTTGATCTCGAGAAGGCTCATGTCCTTCTCGGTGTAGGCCTTGTAGAGGATCGGGAACAGCGTCATCCCGTCGGCGCGGGCCGGCCCGTCGAGCTTCAGCGCGTCGCAGAGTTTCGCCGCGTCGGCCTCGGTGACGCCGGCGAGCGGGTCGATCGCGACAGTGTGGATCTTTTCCGGCGTTGCCTCGGCCACCGTCTCGATGTCCATGCCGCCCTCGGTCGAGACGACGAAGGCGACGCGGCCGACCGTGCGGTCGACGAGCAGCGACAGATAGAGCTCGCGATCGATATCGGCGCCGTCCTCGATATAGAGGCGGTTGACCTGTTTGCCGGCCGGGCCGGTCTGCTTGGTGACCAGCGTGTTGCCGAGCATCTCTTTGACGTCGGCGACGACGGCCTCGATCGATTTGGCCAGCCGGACGCCGCCCTTGGCGCCTTCACCGAGTTCGGTGAACTTGCCCTTGCCGCGGCCGCCGGCGTGGATCTGGCTCTTGACCACATAGACCGGCCCCGGCAACTGCCGCGCCGCGGCCTCGGCCTGCGAGGCCTCGGTGATCGCCACGCCCGCCGC
>NZ_JAYXIH010000136.1:0-882 GCF_036016755.1 Aurantimonas sp. A3-2-R12
CTTTCATATGGCCATGCCGGCTCTCGATCGAGCCATTCTCATGGGCAATGCCGCGATTGTTGCGGGTCGGCGTCATGCCGTAGTGCTCGGCGAGAGCTGCGAACCGGCGGGTCAAATCCTCGGACTGGTCCTTGCGCAGATTGCGGAAAGCAGCGGACAAACTGTCGGAACGATGTTCTGCAGGAACCCCTCCCAGTGCCGCCAAGGCATTGCAGAGACCCGAGGACAGCGCCGTATAGCTCTCGCCGCCGAGAACGACTTCGCCATGTTCGAAGCCGGAATAAACCAGCGCGAAGTGGTAGAGGCGATGATCGAGGGGCTGGCCGGCAATGGTGACGTCGAGGCCGTTCATGTCGGTGAAGTCTGATAGGCCCATTTGGCCAGGATGATGGACCTGGGGGAAGATCACGGCCTGATCCGGACCGTGAAAGGCGCGCCATGTCCGAATCCGCCGCTCGAGTGACCGTCGCATCGTCTCATCGACGCGGTCGTGATGACGCCGGATCAATTCCCGCAGAATGGTGATCGGTCTCAAGGCCGGTGCCGCCGAAAGCATCGGTACGATCTCCTCGTCCCAAAGCCCCTCGAACGGATCTTGCCGGGTACGATAATCGCGTGACGTCTTGCGCAGGGACGGAGGGCGCGGGTCCCGCTCGATCCGGCGTCCTGTCGCAACCGAAATCCCGGCGATCGCCGCGGCGCTTTCCTGTGAACGTTTGATGCGGTGCTTCATGTAAAGTCTCACCTGTTGGTCGTTGATGTGTTTGCCCGGCATCGCACCTCCTCTTCATCAAGGAGATGGGATTGCCGGCCACGACCCGCAGGTGAAGCCGAAGCGGTCGGTCTCCGGCTTCGATCGGGCTACGCCCTCACAAAGCCGGA
>NZ_JAYXIH010000137.1:0-864 GCF_036016755.1 Aurantimonas sp. A3-2-R12
AGGACGTGCGCGTCGCCGTCGAACGCGGCGCGCGCAGCTTCGCCAGTGGAGACCGCGTCATGTTCCTGCGGAACGAACGCGGCCTTGGCGTGAAGAACGGTACGCTCGGCACCATCGTTGAGGTCGGCGCGCAGAGCATGTCGGTGCACGCCGATGACGGGCGCCGTATCTCATTCGACCTGAAGGACTACGACCGCATCGACCACGGCTATGCGGCGACCATCCACAAGGCGCAGGGCATGACGGTGGATCGAACGTATGTGCTGGCAACACCGGGCCTGGACGCGCACAGCAGCTATGTCGCCCTGTCACGGCACCGCGATGGCATGAAGCTGCATTACGGCCGCGACGATTTTGCCAGCCAGGACAAACTTGTCCGCACCCTGTCGCGCGACCGGGCCAAGGACATGGCATCCGACTACGAGCAGATCGACCCGGCGCGAGATTACGCCGAACGGCGCGGCATCACTTTCCGCGCCCGTGTCGCGGAGATCGTGCGTAAGGTCGTGCCGGAAAAGGTGCGCGGCATGTTCGACGGGTTGCGCCTGCCCGCCGATGGCGGACAGGGGCCGGAACGGGCAGCGCCGTCGCCGGGCGCTGGCGAAGTGCAGGGGCCGGTACGGGAAAGCGCTGCGGCAAAGGTCCGGCGGACGACGGATGCGCCTGAAAGAGCCGTGGCGGCGGACCGGGAGGCGGCGCTGCGCAAGGCCCGCACCGATGCGCTCATCCGTCATGCCCGCGCGGTGGACGCGATATTCAGCGCCGAAGATGCGGGCGGCAAGCGAAGCCCGGACCAGATGCGGAAACTTTCCGACGCTCGCAAGGCTTTCGAGGGCGTGCGGCCTCATGGCTGGCGGGATGCGG
>NZ_JAYXIH010000138.1:0-839 GCF_036016755.1 Aurantimonas sp. A3-2-R12
CTAGGCTCAGGACTCATTGATCAGAGCCAGAAGATGACGGCGGCTGCGATGCAGATGGCCGAGAAGAAGGTGTGGGCGCAACGATCGTAGCGGGTGTGAATGCGCCGCCAGTCCTTGAGCCGCCCGAACATGATTTCGATCTTGTGGCGCTGGCGATAGAGGACGGCGTCGTGTGGGATCGGTTTCTTTCGCTTGGCGCGCGAGGGAATACAGGCTTTGATACCCCGGATGGCGAGGGCGGCGCGGAACCAGTCGGCGTCGTACCCCTTGTCGGCGAGCAGTGATTTGGCGGCCGGGAACGCCGGCAGCATCAGGGCGGCACCATTGTAATCGCTCATCTGCCCCTGTGACAAAGACAGGATCAAAGGCCGGCCATCCCCGTCGCAGACGGCATGGAGCTTGGAGTTCAGGCCGCCTTTGGTGCGTCCGATACGTCGGGGAACATCCCCTTTTTTAGAAGGCTCGCCGCCGTCCGGTGAGCCTTCAGATGGGTCGCGTCGATCATGATGCGTTCGGGTCTCGGCCCCTCTCCCGCCAAAGCCGAGAAGATCCGGTTGAAGACACCGAGCCGGCTCCAGCGGATGAAGCGGTTGTACAACGTCTTGTGCGGACCGTAGCCGGCAGGCGCGTCCTTCCACCGCAAACCGTTGCGGATCACATAGACGATGCCGCTCACCACCCGCCGGTCATCGACGCGAGGAACGCCGTGCGACAAAGGGAAATGCGGCGATATCCGCGCCATCTGGCGCTTGCTCAACAAAAACAAATCACCCATCAAAGCCTCCTTCAATGGAGACCGTGAATCACAGATCAAGAGAAATTAATAGGTCCTGAGCCTA
>NZ_JAYXIH010000139.1:0-792 GCF_036016755.1 Aurantimonas sp. A3-2-R12
GAATGACAGCGCAGTTCCCGCCTTCTCCCATGGAGCGCAACAGGCACAGCAATGGGTCAACGAACTCGCCGACGATTTGAACGAGGGCCTTGAGCGTCACGCCTTGCGATTGCTCCGATCGGTCCTTCACGCTCTCCGCGACGCGATTTCGGTCGAGGAAGCCGCGGATCTGTCGGCGCAGTTGCCTGTCCTCATTCGCGGCATCTTCTTCGAGGGTTGGCAGCCCTCCGCGACCCCGGCCTGGAACCGGACAAAAGAGGATTTCGTCGCCCGCGTCGAGAACGATCTCCGCGATGATCCGTTCGACGACACGGAGGGAGCCATCGCCGCGGTTTTCAGACTGCTGGACAATCATATTTCCGAGGGCGAGATCACGCAGGTCCGAAATTCGATGCGCAAGGCGCTACGCGACCTTTGGCCGACGCACTGATGCATAGCCTGTCGCGATCGCCGCCTCGGGCGGCGTCGATGGCTCCCCGCCCGCATTCGGTTTGATGCATCTTATGCCGAGCGACCCGACATCCGCTGACATCCCCGCGTCGCCGCCTGATGGCGCCGACACTCGAGCCATCGAAGCCAAGGTCCGCTTGCTGCGCGAACCGGCCGCCTACGATCATGCCCCGGCCAGTGTCCTCGTTACGGAGACCCACATGTCCTGGGTCTTTCTGGCCGGCGACCTCGTCTACAAGCTGAAGAAGCCGGTCCGCTTCCCGTTCCTGGATTTCACCACATTGGCTGCCCGCGAGACCAATTGCCGCGAGGAAGTTCGTCTCAACCGGCGGCTCGCGCCGC